>DASWBA010000064.1:0-28899 GCA_036390825.1 Candidatus Dormiibacterota bacterium | reverse complement strand
TTTCTCCTCGACCGGCACGGTCGTCAGCGTTGTTTGGGCCGAGAGGGCTGCCGCGATGCCCCGCTCTAACAGAACAGGCGGATAGAGCCCCGCCGCGAGCGCACCCAAGGTTTCGAGCGCATCCCTCGTCTGCCGGCGGAGGTCGGTGATCGACGGTCGGGCACGCTCGGCGTCGCGCCGGGCCTGCACCGCCGTCAGCCTCAACTTGACCGCCAGCGCGACGAGGTGCTGCTGGGCGCCGTCGTGGATGTTGCGCTCGAGCCGGCGCCGCTCGTCGTCCTGCGCCGCTACGATTCGCTGCCGCGACTCGCGCAGATCGGCGGCCTGGGTCGAGATCTCTTCCAGGCGTGCCTGCAGGTCCGCCGTCAGCCGCACGTTGCGCAAGACTTGCCCCGCCTGGGCCGCGAGATCCGCCAGCAGTTTCCCTTCGACCGGGGTCACCGGTTCGCCCGGACGTTTCTTGACCGCCAGCTGGCCCAGGTCTTCACCCTGGTGGCGAACCGCCGCAGCGCGATCGGCCGCCTCCGCGTTGACTGGTTGCGCATCGGCCGGCCAGGTCGCAGCGGCTAGCCGGTGGCCCTCGCTGCGGATCCAAACAGTGGCCGCTGCCGCACCTGTTCCTTCGCCGAGAACGTGGGCAAGCCGTTGCAGCACCTCCTCGTTCGCATAGGCGCCGGCGACACGATGCGAGAACTGGGCCAGCACCTCGTAAGGCGTGGCGCGCTGTCCGTAGACCAGTCGGTTGGCGATTCGCTCGATCCACTCGCGCACGGGTTGGAACGCGAGGGCGACCACGGCGGTGGCGGCGATCGACAAGACCAGGTTAGGTTGCCCGCTCGAGCCGATCAGCGTTCCAATGCCGACCACGATGCCTACATAGACCGCGGTGATGAAGGCTGCCAGCGCGCCGAAGACAAGCGCGCGGTTGAGCACCACGTCGATCTCGTAGAGCCGGTACCGAAGGATGGCCACCGCCATGGCACCGGGGATGCCGAACGTGAAAACGACGAGCAAGATGGTGCCGATCACCCAGCTCACCCACGACGGGATCTCCGCCCCGCTGTTGATGGCGCCGTATGGCGGCAGGATGAGGAGAATCGAAAGGCAGACCGCGGCCAGCCAGTTGAGCTGCTGCCGTTCGTCACCGCGCGCCCGGCGCCAGCGGTCGGCGACCGACAACACGGCGAGCACGATCGGAACCAGCACCACCGGCGACCCTACGAGCCGGCCGAGGACGCCACCGAATGGAACGCCGAGCGGGTTGCGCTCCTGGAGGCTCACGCTCTGCCGAATCACGGCGTACATCGTGCCGGGCGCCAGAAGGAGGGACAGGCTATTGAGGATGCCGATCCCGGCCGATGCTCCGACCGCGGACCACCACCGTTTCGACGCTGGCCAACCGGTCGGATAGAGCGTGAGGAGCAGCGTGATGAACGCCGGCCAAACCAATCCCGCCACTGCAGGGAGGACCACGCCTACCGGAAGCGCCAGCGGTAGCGAGCCGGGTGCCAGCACCAGGCCGCGGATCGCATATTCCTCCGCGAACAGCAGCACGGCACTGGCCAGTCCGACTGCCTGGAAGAGCCAGCCGATCGGATTCCGTGGGCGCCGTGATGCGAGGAACAGGCCGAAGCTGGCGTAACCGGCCGCAAAGCAGAACTGGGCGATCACCCAGGGCCGATCCCCGGTGTCGATCGGGATCGGATCGATCAGGAGCAGCGCCAACGCCGCGGCGGCCAGCGCGAAGGTGAGGCCGAAGAGGCCGACCACGACCGTGGCCGCGCGCCTCATGGGACGGTCACCATGGGACGCGCCGGCACCCAACCGCGCACCTGCCCGGTGGTGCCTTCCTCGAGTGAACCCCCGAGCGCCTCGACACGATCGCGAAGTCCCTCGCGGCGCCCATCGAGCGCCGCCGCGCCATCGATCGCGAACCGCAGCACGCCCTCACTTGCCGCCAGACGGATCGAGGCCGGACCGTCGACGGCGCGCAGCGCCTCCGTGCAGCAGAAGTAGACCGCCGCCTCGACGCCGGCGTCGAACCGTGTGGTTGCCAGCTCGGGTGAGGCCTCGATCACCGCGGCGGTCGGCGCTTTCCTGGCGTGGGCGTTGAGCGCGGCCACGATGCCCTTCTCCGCCAGCAGCGGGGGGAATATGCCGCGTGCGAGCTCGCGTAAACCGTCGAGCGTCTGCTGCGTTTCGGCGGTCAGAATCTCGAGTCGCGCGGCGGCGGCTGCGCCATCACTGCCCAGCAGACGCTCCACATCATCGAGCTGTTCGAAGGTCACCTCGAGTTCGCGCTGCACGCCCGCCCGGATTTCGCTCCCGAGCCGCCGCCGCTCCGTCTCCTGGGCCGCCACGATCCGCTGCCGCGAGGCGCGTAGTTCATCCGCTTGCGCCGAGATATCCGCGAGCCGCGCCTGGAGCTCGGCCGTCAGTCGGGCGTTGTGCAGGACCAGGCCGGCCTGCGCGGCGAGGTCCGCCAGCAGTCGACTCTCCCCGGGCGTGATCGGCTGGCCCGCGCTTTCCCGAATGGCGATCTCTCCGACCGTCTCACCGCCGTAGGCGATCGACAAGATCCGCAGAAACTCGGCGTCGCTCGCGGCCGGCGGCCACACCGTGGAGCGTTCGCCGCCGTCGGGCAGGAGGAGCGTCACGCGGGCCGCCTGAGCGCCGACCCCTCGCGCGGCCGCCTCGGCCATCTGCGGCAGGACCTCATCAACCGATAGGGTCCCGGCCATCCGATCGGCGAAGCCGGCCATCACCTCGTAGGGGGTGGCGCGATTGCCGTACACGAGCCGGTTGGCGAACCGTTGTACCCGCTCGCGAACCGGCTGGAAGGCCACCGCGACCACGGCTGTCGCCACGATCGACAGGGCGAGATTGGGTCGATTGCCGGAACCGACGAGGCGACCGATTCCGACAACGATCCCCACGTAGACCGCGGTGATAAAGGCGGCTAGCGCACCGTAGACGAGTGCGCGATTGATGACCACGTCGATTTCATAAAGCCGGTATCGCAGCACGGCGATCGCAATACTGATCGGCAGGAGCGGCACGAAGAGGACGAGAAGCACATTCGACAGGACGCTGTTGTTGTTCAGCAGGAAGGGGATGGCGGCCAGTACCAGCGCAAAAAGAAACCAGCGGAGCTGGTGACGCTGCAGGCCATCGCCCCGGCGATAGCGAACGATGACGGAGGATACCGACCCGATGAGCGCAAGCAGACCAAACGGCACCGACAGATCTATCAGCGGCTGGAAGGTCCGCGCCAGCGACGGATTCGCCAGGGGGTTCGCTAGCCCGGGACTATCCACGGTGCCGTTCGAGGGAACAAACAGGTTGCCAAGCAGCGCCAGCAGCGCGAAGATCAGGCCGCTGACGATTGGAATCAGCCAACGGGGCGAGAGCAGCCGCCCATCAGGAAAGAGCATCGGCAGGAAGAGCAAGAGCATGAGGATGAACGGAAGCCAGACCGTGCCCGCTAACACCTCGAAGACCTGACTGATGGGAAGAGGGCCGCGGTAGTGGGTCGCCGCCGTTACCGCGAAGTGCCCGCTGTTGAAAATCACGAAGACGGTCAGTCCGATTCCCAGCAGGAGCCAGCCGATCGCATTGGACGCTTGGTTGCGCACCAGGAGCACACCCATCACGGGAAAAAGCAGGAAGGTGATGATGCCGAGCAGGCCGATGAAGCCCGGAAGGTCGGGTGCGCCCTGGGTTGCGATGTTCTCGAGGAGGCCGCCCAGGAACACGGCAACCGTGAGGCCTGCGATCAAAAGCGCAACGACTGGAATCCGGCGCCTCATCCGGCGACCCCCGCAGGAATCAGCGGCAGCGAGCCGAACACGGTCGTCCCCTTACCGGGCTGAGATTCAAGGAGCAGGCGACCGCCGAGTGAGGCGACGCGGTCCTTCATATTTTGCACGCCCGTTCCAATCGCAGTGGCCCCTGGATCGAACCCGACCCCGTCGTCGATCACCGTAAACGTAAGGGTTCCGTTCTGCTGGCGGAGGTCCACCCGGATGTGCGCGGCCTTCGCGTACTTGGTGGCGTTCTGCAGTGCCTCCAGGCACGAAAAATAAACGCCAGCCTCGATCTCCGCGTCATACCGGCCGATGCCGTCAGCGGTGACTTCCGCCTGTGTTCGGAGCGCCTCCACCAACCCGCCCTTTCGCAACGCGGGCGGATAAATCCCCTGCGCCAGGTCACGCACCGTCTGCCGTGCCTCGGCGGTCTGGGTGTCGAGTTCTTTTAACAGCCGCTGAGCCTTCACAGGGTCACGCTTTACGATGGTGGCAGCCAAGCGCAGCTTGACGGCCAGCGCGACGAGGTGTTGCTGTGCCCCGTCGTGGATGTTGCGCTCCAGCCGCCGGCGCTCAGCATCCTGCACCGCGACGATTCGCTGGCGCGATGCACGGAGTTCGACCGCCTGCACTGAAATCTCATCTAGGCGCGCCTGGAGTTCGGCGGTGAGCCGGGCGTTTCGAAGCAGCTGTCCTGCCTGCGCCGCGAGGTCGTTGAGCAGTTTCTCCTCGACGGGCGTGAGCGGCTCGCCCGGTCGTTTCTTGAGGGTCAGCTCGCCAAGCGCCTCACCTTGATGGCGGACCTCGACGACGCGGTCGGCGGGTCCGATCGGGAGCGGCGCTTCGACTGGTGGCCATGTCGCGGCGGCGAAGGGCTGGCCGGCTCGCCGGATCCAGACGGTGGTCAGGATGGCGCCGGTTCCTTCAGCCAGCACCTCCGCGAGCCTCGGAAGCACGTCTTCGTTGGCATAGCCACCCGCCACGCGGTGCGAGAAAGCGGCTAGCGCCTCATAGGGCGAGGCGCGATAGCCGAAGACCAGCCGGTTGGCCAGCGTTTCCACCCGCGTCCGCACGGGTTGAAAGGCGACCGCCACGATCGCCGTCGCCACGATCGAGAGCGCCAGGTTGGGCCGGCCTCGGGAATCGATCACGGCGCCCAACCCGACCACAATCGCGACATAGACCACGGTTATAAAGGCAGCCAGCGCGGCGTAGATGAGCGCGCGGCTGATGACAATGTCGATCTCATAAAGCCGGTATCGCAGGATGGCGATCGCAATCGCCGAGGGAATACCCATCCAGATCGGCCCAAAAGCCACCACCGCAACCACGAGCTTGGCGGGCTCCGAGATGGTCGGGACGTTGACGATGAAGAGCGAGGCCGCGAGAAACACGGGAACGAGTGCGGCCGCCGTTGTCAGCCACTTGAGCTGCTGGCGCTCGTCGGCTCGAGCGGCACGCCAGCGAGCCAGCACCGCAATCCCAGCGATCAGGAACGGGACGAGGAACAGCGGCGTTTGCAGCAGGTGCATAGGCGTAAAGAAGGCAATCCCGACAGGATTCTCGACGTGGAGGTCCAGGCTCTGGCGAATGGCGCCCGTCAGCGGTCCAGGGGTAAAGAACGCGCCGAGTGCAAACACAAGACCAGCCCCAGCCGGGGCCCAGGCTCCCCACCAGAACCGTGACAGCGGTCGGCCGGTCGGGAACAGCACAACCGTAAGAGGGAGGAGAGTAAACCAGACCAGTGTCCATAGCCCCCGGTTCACCCAGGCGACCAGGACGCCGGCCGGCAGCGATCCGGGGACGACAAGCAGGCTGTGGATCGCATACTCGTCGGCCAGCAGGAACAGCGACATGCCGAACCCAATGACCAGGAGCAACCAGCCCACCAGGTTCGCGGGACGGCGGCTCGCGAGGAATGCCCCGACGATGGTGTAGCTGACGGCGACACCGATCTCCATCAGCACCGTCGCGGCGTCACCGGAGGTGATCGGGATGGGATCGTTGAGGCGAAGGACAGTCCCAACACCAAGCAGCCCGGCGGCGAGAGCTAAAACAGCCGGGGCCGCGCGTCGCATGATCAAACGCGCATCTCGGCGCGAACGGGGATCGAGCCGGCAATGCCCTCGGCAGATGCCTCGAGTCTCCCGCCCAGGGCTTCGACCCGATCTTCGATGGCCTGCAGCGAATCGCTCGCGGAGCCAGGGGCGGTCACCGCGAAGTGGAGGGCTCCGTTGACCGCGGTCACCGAGACTCGGCTGGCGCCGCTTGCACGGCGAAGGGCTTCAAGGCAGGCGAAGTACACCGCGGCTTCGATTTCCGCGGCGTAGCGTTCCACCGAACTCGACACGACCTCGACCGGCAGCGGGGACTTGGCGGTCTGGGAGCGCAGTGCCGGAACCAGGCCCTGGTCGCGGAGGAGTGGCGGGTAGATGCCGTGCGCCAGCTGGCGAAGCGCGTCCAATGTGTGCTGTACACCGTCGGTCAGCCGTTCGAGCGCGGCCGCCGCCTGTTGGGGGTCGCCATCGAGGAGGGGTTCCACACCGGCGAGCTTCGCGGCGAGCGCGGCCAGGTCGTGCTCGGCGCCGTCACGGACGGTTCGCTCGAGGCGTTCGCGCTCGGTCGTGGCGGCGGTGATGAGCCGCTGCCGAGAAGCACGGATCGCGCCAGTTTGCACGGTGAGCTCGTCGAGCCGCGTTTGCAGCTCCGCGGTCAACCGGACGTTGTGGAGGACGAGCCCCGCCTGCGCGGCCAGATCGTCCAGAAGCTTGACCTCCGCCGGCGTGATCGGGGCACCGGCCGCCTTGACGACCGCGATCTCGCCGACCAGCTGATCGTGATAGTTCACCGCGACCCGATGGTGCAGCACGGCCTCCGGATGCTCCCGCGGCCACCAGACGGCCCGGTGCGAACCGTCCGGAAACTGCACGGCAACCCGGGCCGCATCGGCCGCGACGCCGCGCGCGGCCGCTTCCGCCATCCGCGGCAAGACCTCGTCTGGCGCGAGCGTTTCGGACATCCGTTCCGAGAAGTCGGCCATTACCTCATATGGCGTGGCGCGCTTGCCGTATACCAGTCGGTTGGCGAGCCGCTGCACTCGCTCGCGAACGGGCTGGAAGGCGACCGCGACGACGGCGGTTGCGACGATCGAGAGCAGGAGGTTTGGTTGAGCCTGCGATCCGATCAGGCTGCCGATCCCGACGACGATGCCGACATAAACCGCGGTGATGAACGCGGCCAGCGCGCCGAACACGACCGTCTGGTTGATGACGATGTCGATGTCGTAGAGGCGATAACGGAGGATGGCGACACCGATCGCCGCAGGGAGCGCCACGCCGAACCCTCCGATGATCAGGAGGTTCGAGGCGACATTGCCGATCACCCGGCCCTCTGGGCTGGCTGGCAGAACGAGGGTCGACAACGTCAGTAGGACGTTGAGGATGATCGCGACGCTGAGGACGTAGACGACCCATCGGATCTGTTGTTTTGTCTCGCCCCGGGCCCGCCGCAACCGAAGCACCAGGGAGGCAACCGCTAGTAAAACGAGTGGGATGCTGCCCAGGAAGGTCAGCCAGCCGATGGGGCCATTCTCGAGCCCTTTGAACATCGCCAGCCCGGTCGGGTTGTGCACCGGTGGAACACCCGGTGACTGAATCGGCAGCGGGTCGAACGCCCCGACGACGTTATTGAGCACCGTCATCGCTAGGACCGCCCAGATCAGCCACCGCCACCTCGGTGACGACAACCGGCCGTCGGGGAAGAACAGCATGATCAGCACCAAGATCCCCGGGTAGATGAGGCTGTTGAGCAGCGAGCCAACCCAGGCGACCCACTCCACGGCCGGCAACGATCCCGGAACGACGAGCAGCGTATGGACTAGATACTGAGAGAGAAGCGCGGTCAGCCCATTGATCACGGCCGCCACTAGCAAGATCCAGCCGATGCGGTTGCCGGGGAGCCGCGAGGCGATTAGCCCGGCCACGAAGGCGATCGCGGTTGGTGGGATCACCGCCTGGGCGAAGGACCCGACGAGCTGGGGGTCGCGGAACGCCGGCGCGTTGCTGATGGCCAGCCCGATTGCCCCGACGATGAGCAGGTAGACGAGGCCAACCCCACCCCAGGCCAGGCGCGGCCCCTGTCGAACCGTCATGGATCGATGTTCCCGCATCGGGCGCCTCCCGTCGAGGGGGCTGCCCCGACGGCCGGGGGTTCGCTTTTTCACACTCAGGTGGTGGTATTTGTCATGCCGAACTCAGGGGGCAGCACACTGGTCGAAGCGGAGGCACCGCCTTACGATCGGCCCGTCATGAACGGCATCCTTGGCGGCCTCGATCCAATCGTGATAGTCCTGGCGATCAGCGGCCTGCTGTTCATCGAGGAGTGCGGCCTTCCTCTGCCGTTTGCTCCTGGCGACCTGGTTTTGATGCTGGGCGGGATCGCGATCGCAACCAAGGGCGTCAATCCGCTACTTCTGGTCGTTGCCGCGAGCCTGGCCTCGATCGCCGGGGCGCTGGTGGCTCGCGAGATCATGAAGCGGGCTGGCGCACCTGCGCTGATGAAGGTCGCTACCCGGCTCCACGTCCAGGGTACGATCGATCGCGCCGGCTGCCTCCTTCGACGGTCAGGCTGGCTTGGGGTCCTCGGCGGCCGACTCATCCCAGGACTCCGGATTCACATTAGCCAGGTCGCCGGGGTGATCGGCATGCCGCGCCGGATTTTCCTCGCCGGCCTCCTCCCCGCCGTCATGGTCTATGTCGGCCTGTTTACCGGCCTGGGCGTGCTGGTTGGACCGGCAGCGATCGCCACAGTTGAACGCACTCAAGGAATGCTGCTGGCTGCGGCGGTGGTCCTCCTGGCCGGCGTGCTATTGGGTCTTTCCCAGGCCCGCCTCCGCTGCGACGAGATCCGCATGCTCGGCGACGCTCACTATGGATACCTCGCCGCCTAGCGTGGCACTGCGGCCGATTTCGAGTCGTGCCGCGATATCCTTCGCGGTTGCCGCCTTCACTTTCGAGCTGGTGGCGGGCCTGATGTACGCATGGGCCGCCGGTTTTTCCGCCGGTCTTAGCGTCGAGCCATCGAAACTGCTCGGGTCGGGGCCGAGCGGCGCCTCCCTGATCCGCTGGGGGAGCCTGATCGACATGTTCGGTTACCTGAGCCTCGCTCCGGTCGTCATCTACCTGCGCGCCCGCTATCCAATCGCGAGCCTTACTGACCTTTTCGCGGCGGCCGGCCTGGCGGTCGTCGTCATAGGATCGATCGGAGCCGCCGCGATGGCGACCGCAGCTCCGCCCATGATCAATGACTTTGCCACGGCAACCGGCGCCGCGAAGCAGGCCCTCATGCCGGCCTTCGCGACGCTCTACCGAACGGTGGTGCTCGGCCTCTGGCAAACGCTGGAGACGATCCCCTGGGCGGTCTGGCTTCTCGGCAGCGCCTTCGCCGCGAGGCGGGAGGGGCCACGACCGCTAGTGGTGATTCTCGTGGTCGCGGGTGCGTTGAACGGGGCCATCGCGCTCTACCGCTTGGTCGCGGCGTGAGCCAGCCACCCCGTTGCGCGAGACGGGCTACCAAGCTCAGCAATTGGGCTTGTACGAACTCGGCGCGTTGACAGACGCGTCCTTTTGGTGGTCGCATAGAAGTCATCGGTAAGCTGCCGCTCGACGCCTGCCCGTACACGCGTCCTTTTCGCAAGGACTTTGCCGACTGCAGCGCGTTCCAGCCGATCGCATTCAACGCGACCTCGGCCGATGTCCCGCCACAGATGCTTTTCTCGTGCGCGAATCTTGGCATCGGCACCTATTGGGACGACAGCAAGCACCACTATGGTCGGTGCGGCCTCGGCGATAGTGCCGCCAGGTTGGCGCGGCTCAAGGCTCAGGTCGAGGTCAGCGAGTCATACGTCCTCAGGCATGGCGACCGCGACGATCTGGCTCTCGCGCCGCCGCCGATCATGCCACCCCGCTAGCAATATGTGAGGGAAACAAAAGGGCCGGCTGCGCGGCCGCCCTTTTTACGCACGCCCGCCTGGGTCAGGCGGTGCACTTCACGTCGAAATGCGCACTGTTCAGATTCGGGATGAAGGGCTGCATTCCGGTCGTATTGATGTGAGTGCTGGCGTGCACCGCAATGTGGGATCCGTCACTGCCCGTGGCCTGGAGGTTGATCGTGCCCGAGTTGCTGAAGTTCTTGTTGTTGAACGACGCTCCGAACCACTGCTGCAGCATGCCCGTGAATGTGGGTTTCGACGGATCTTGCGTGAATATCGGGTTCCCATTGGCGTCGAGGATTGGGTTCCCGTTGCTGTCCAGGAGGACGGTTCCGACAACGAGCGTCATCGGGCCCACCATCGTGGTCGTGACCCAGAAGTCCTGGGCGCTGTTGACGTTGATGTGCTGCACCCCGTTGCCCGTCTGCTGGATGAAGACCCACTCGGTGAAGATCCCGGTGCAGCCCGGAAGCGGACTGCCCAGGAAGGTGAGCTGCCCGAAATGGTCGGTCTCCTGGCACGGCCCGAGGCCCGGACCGCAGGTCGGGATCGGCGGAGGGCCCGTTCCGGAATTTGCGCTCGCCGGCAGCGCGAGCGCGGTGAACAGCGCCACACAGATGGTGAGGACAAATAGTCGTCTCATTGGCCCCTCCTGGGTACCCCCGCTGATCGATGGACGGCGACTCGCGGGTCTAACCTAGAGTCGGTCTCACGCAAAGTCAAGACACTTTCGACGGCAAGTGGTCGGCAGCCAATCTCTAAGATTGCGTGAGACCAGATGCCGGTAACGCATGGCGCGCCGACGATCACGATCAACCACGACCACCAGTTCCTGGTCTGCGACCCCAACGCCACCATGGTGCCAACCGCCGGGGTCGGTTTCTTTGCGCGTGATACCCGCTTCGTCTCGAGCTACTCGGTGACGCTCAACGGCCGGCAGCCGCTCCTGCTCGACGCCGGTACCATCGACCACTTTTCGGCGCGTCACGAGTTCACCACGCCTGAGCTCCCGCTCGCTGGAACGCGCGACGGCGCCGAGCACGACGTCATCCTCGAGGAGCGCGCCATCGGCTTCCGCCTCGACCGCACCATTTTCGAGGGGGTGCACGAGGACTACGACCTGATCAGTTTTGCCCGCCATCCGGTCCGCCTGATCCTCGAGGTGGCGATCGAGTCGGACTTCGCCGACATCTTCGACGTGCGCCGGCGGCGGCTGGTGCGGCGCGGCGACCTGCAGAGCTCGTGGCACGAAAAGGCCGGCGAGCTGCGCACGCATTACACCAACGCCTCCTTCAAGCGCGATCTGATCGTCGGCGTGGAGCGCGAGGACTCGCACCCGGAGTTCGCCAACGGCCGCCTGCAGTTTGTCATCAATCTCGCACCCAAACAGACCTGGCACGCCTGTGTCGAGTGGTTGCCCATAATCGACGGCAAGCGCGCCCGTGTGCTCCCCTGCTATGCGGTGCAGAACCGCGACCCGGAGATGTCGACTGGCGTGCTGCCCGCCGTTGCCGTCGCCACCAGCCACTCCACACTGCCGCGCATCTGGCGCCAGGCAGTCGCCGACATGGAGGCGCTGCGGATGTCTGACTTCGCAGTCCGTCGCAGCGTTTATGTTCCCGCCGCCGGCATCCCCTGGTACGTCACGCTGTTCGGCCGGGATTCGCTGGTCGTCGCGATGGAAAGTATCAGCGGCTTTCCCGAGTTCGCCTTCGGTGCGCTGGACCGGCTGTCGCGAGTGCAGGCGACCGACGACAACGCGGCGCAGGACAAGGAACCGGGCAAGATCCCGCACGAAGTGCGCTACGGCGAGCTGGCGAGCCTTGGACTGCTCCCGTTCACGCCCTACTACGGGACGGCGGATGCGACCCTGCTCTTCTTGATCGTGTTCTCCTACGCCTACCAGTGGTCCGGCGACCGGGAGATCCTCGACCGCTACCGGCCAAACGCGGAGGCCGCGCTCAAGTGGATGCTCGAGTACGGGGACCGCGACCAGGACGGCTTCCAGGAGTACAAGACGCGCTCGCCGGTCGGCTTCTACAACCAGGGCTGGAAGGATTCGCATGATGCGGTGCAGCACGAGGACGGCACCATCGCGTCCTTGCCGATCGCGTTATGTGAGCTCCAGGGCTATGCCTTCGACGCGTTGCTGCGGATGTCCGAGGCGTATGCGATCTGGGGCGATGCGGAACGGTCCGTGGAGCTGCGACAGCGGGCCATCGGCCTGTATGAAGACTTCAACGAACGGTTCTGGTGGGAGGAGGAAGGCACCTACTACCTTGGCCTCGACGGGCACAAACGGCCGATCCGATCGGTGGCGTCGAACGCGGGTCATTGTCTGGCCAGCGGCATCGTTCCGCCGGACCGTGCCAATCGCGTGGTGGATCGCCTGATGCAGCCCGACATGTGGAGTGGTTGGGGCATCCGGACGCTCTCGACCAAGCACCCTTCATACAATCCGTACTCCTATCACCTGGGATCGGTCTGGCCGCACGACAACGCCACCATCGCCGGCGGGTTTCGGCGGGCCGGCCGGCACACCGAAGCCCAGCAGCTCGCCGAGGGCATCTTTGCCGCCGCCGAGCGCTTCGACCGTTACAGCTTGCCCGAGCTTTGGGCGGGCGTAGCCCGCGAGCCGGGCGCCTACCCGGTCCCCTATCTTGGAACCAACGTCCCCCAGGCCTGGGCCGCGGCCGCCGTGTTTCGCCTGGTAGCGATCCTCTGCGGGATTCATACCGCCGGCCACGACAAGGTCATCTACATCAATCCCGACCTGCCCGACTGGCTGCCCAATCTGACGCTGACGAATCTGCGCGCCGGCAAGGGCTCGGTCGAGCTGCGGCTCAAGCGTGACGAGGTGGAGGTACTCAGCAACACGACCGGATTCGAAATCGTCCACGGGCGCATTCCGCGACCGCCGCTGAAGGAAACGCCGCTCGCCCGCGGTTAGGGAGATCCGAGCGAGCCGGTGACGTTGCAGAACATGTTCTTGACGGTATTGCCCATGATGATCAGGATGATGAGGACCACGATGACGACGAGCACCATGATGAGGGCGTACTCGACCATCGCCTGACCTCGTTGGTCACCGCGACCCAACCGAGCCACGAGTTGGTCGACAATTGCGGTGATCATCTAGGGCTCCTGTGGCCCACATTGCTCCGGCCACGTTGCGAAATGCGCTGTCCGTACGGGTGCGGTCGTTTCGTAGCCCGGTCGTCACTCCGAGTCGGAGCGAGTTGACCAACCCGTGACGATCCCTACGGGCGCCGTGACAATGGCGTTCGCCTGCGGACTCTGCTAGCTTGGCGCCATCAAAACACGCTCGCCCTGGATGGCCCTGTTGCTGCTGGTGGCTGCCAAGGTTGGCGTCACGATGGCGGTCGCCGATCGCTACGGATGGCATCGCGACGAGCTCTACTACCTCGCATCGAGCCGGCATCCCGCCCTCGGCTACGTCGACTATCCGCCGGTCACCCCGTTACTGGCGAGGCTCGATCAGGCCATCTTCCCGGGTTCGCTGCCGGCGCTGCGCTTGCTCACGGTCCTGGCCGGCGCCGCCGTCATCGTCGTCGCGGCACTGATCGCTCGAGAACTGGGTGGCGATCTGCTGGCGCAGACGCTGGCGTCGCTCGCCGTGCTGATCTCTCCCATGTTCGTTGGGGCCAACATCCTCTTTCAAACGGTCAGCTTCGATCAGCTGGTGTGGGCGGTCGCCTGTCTACTGCTGGTTCGGATCCTTCGCGGCGCCCATCCCAGAGAGTGGATCCTGCTCGGCATGGTGTTCGGCATCGGCCTCGAAACGAAGTACACCGTGATCGGGCTTGGGATCGCCATCCTGATCGGGCTGCTCACGACCAACCAGCGCCAGCAGCTCGCCAGCCGATGGCCGTGGCTGGGTCTCGCGCTAGCGATCGCCTTGTTCCTGCCAAACCTTGTGTGGCAGGCGGGGCATCATTGGGACAGCCTCGCCTACACCATCGCGCACCGCGGTGAGACCGACGGTCCCCTCTTCTACTGGGTCCAGCAGCTCTTGCTGATCGGCCCGCAGCTGATCCCGCTGGTCGTGGGGGGCGCGTGGTGGTTGTGGCGACGCGAGCAATTTCGTGCGGCGGCGGTCACGATCGTGGCGGTCGAGCTCTTCTTCTTTCTCACGGGTGGCAAGGCCTACTACCCGGCGCCGATCTATCCCCTGGCCTATGCGGCCGGTTGCGTCTGGTTCGTCGAAGCTTTCCGCCAGCGATGGATCCGCCGTGTCGCGGTAGCCGTCGCCGTCGCGATCACTCTGGTGCTCCTCCCCATCGGGCTGCCCATCCTGCCGGCACAGGCAATGGCGGATTCATGGATCTGGAAAGCGCGCAAGGACTTCGCCGACATGTACGGCTGGCCCGACCTTGTGCAGCAGGTGGACAGGGTCTATCAGCAACTGCCGCTGGCCGACCATGGCTCCGTGATGATCCTGGCCAGCAACTATGGCGAGGCTGGCGCGCTCGATTTCTACGGGCGCGGGCTGCCTCCAGTGGTGTCGGCACACCTTACCTACTATTACTGGGCCCCGGCGCACATGAACCCGTCGACCGTCATCGTCGTCGGGTACTCGCGGCAATACCTGGGAGCATTCTTCGGCGACATCCAGCAGGCCGGCACCGTCACCAACTCGTACAACCTCCGCAACGAGGAATTCGGTAAGGCGATCTGGATCTGCCGCAGCCCGCTGGTTCCACTCGATCAGGCCTGGCCGCGCCTCAAAGCGCTCGACTAGTTCGATAGAGTTCGACCATCGCACGCGAGCTCACGATCGGCTACCAGGGGGAACCGGGTGCCTACTCCGAAGAAGCACTCCACGCCACCTTCCCCCTGGCGACCCCGCAGGCCTTCCGCACGCTGCGGCATGCCTTTCACCGGGTGGCCGACCAGTCGGTCGACTTCGCGCTGGTCCCGGTCGAGAATTCGCAGGGGGGCAGCGTCCTCGAGACCTACGATCTCCTGCTCGAGTATCGAGCGCTCGTGGTTGCCGAAGTTGCGCTACAGGTTGACCACTGCCTGCTGGCCGTGCCGGGTACCCGGCGCGATCAGCTCAAGCGCGTGCTGTCGCATCCACAGGCGTTGGCGCAGTGTGAGGCGTTCATCGTCCGCGAACACCTGGAACCCGTCCCCGCCTACGACACGGCGGGCGCGGCGAAGCAGATTGAGCAAGAGGGTCGCCACGACCAGGCGGCGATCGCCGGCCGGCGTGCTGCCGAACTCTACGGCCTGGAAATCCTGGCGGAGCGCATCCAGACCGTGCAGGAGAACATCACCCGTTTCTTCTTGATCACCCGACGGGGACCGCGCCGCCCCAAGCCACCGTCGATCAAGCGCCCGCGCTACGGCAAGAAGACGTCGCTTGTCTGCGCCGTCGATAACGAGCCGGGCGCGCTCTTCCGGTTGCTCAAATGCTTCGAGGAGTTTGGCGTCAACCTCACCAAGTTGGAATCGCGACCGCGGCGCGACCCACCCTGGGAATACCTCTTCTACCTGGACCTCGACGGCGGCCGATCGGAAAAGCCGGTGGCGGCCTCGTTGCGTTCGGCGCGGCGCGCCACCACCTTTCTGCAGGTGCTCGGCACGTACACCCGCGCCCTTCCGCCGTCCGCTCCGCCGAAACGCCGCAGCCGGAAGCGACGCTCGCCGGCCGAACCCTAGGTCAGCCGGTGTTTTGCAAACCGGCCGCGATGCCGTTGATGGTTCGCAGCACCGCCTGAAGGTGGGCCGCGCGGCGCGGGTCGGCGGCGGGAAGGCGGCGCAGCTCGCGAAGCAGACGGACCTGGAAATAGCTCATCGGGTCGATGTACGGATCCCGCAGTCGCAGGCTTGCCAGGAGTTGGGGCTGCCGTTCGAGCACGGACGCCTGTCCGGTGATTTGCAGCACTGCGTCGTACGCCCGCTTGAACTCCTCCTCGATGATCGAAAAGAGCCGGTCGCGCTCTCGCGTATCACTCACGAGCGTCGCGTACTGCCGGGCGATCCGCATGTCCGCCTTGGCCAGCACCATCTGGAGGTTGTCCACCAGCGACCGGAAGAACAGCCAGTGCTGATACATGTCGCGCAGGCATTCGAGGCCGCCGGCTCGCTGCGTGAATTCCGCAAAAGCCGACCCGGCGCCGTACCACGCGGGTAGCAGGTGTCGGTTTTGCATCCACGCGAAGACCCAGGGAATGGCGCGCAGATCTTCGACCGCCAGGGTGCCCCCGCGACTCACCGGTCGTGAGCCGGTATTGAGCTGGGCGATCTCTTCGATCGGCGTCGCCTGCTGGAAGTAGGCCTGGAATCCGGGATCGTCGTAGACCAGCGCGCGATACCGTTTGCGGCTGGCATCGGCCATCGCATCCATGGCTGCCCGCCAGGCTGGATGCGGCTCCCGTACCTCCGCGGGCAGCAAGACGTGCTCCAGCATCGCGCCCAACACCAGCTCCAGGTTGTGCCGTGCCGTTTCCGGGCGGGCGTACTTTCGGTGGACGACCTCACCCTGTTCGGTGATCTTGATCATCGGCTCCGGCGCGCCCGCGGGCTGGGCAAGGATCGCCTCGTGCGTAGGGCCACCTCCGCGGCCGACCGTCCCGCCGCGCCCATGGAAGATCCGCAGCCGCCGCCCATGGCGGGCCACGACCGCGGCGATGGCTTCGTGCGCCTGGTCCAGCGCCCAGGCGGCGGAGAGGTATCCGACTTCCTTGTTACTGTCCGAGTAGCCGAGCATCACCTCCTGGATTCCGCTCCGGCCGTCGAGCTGGCGGGCGTAGACAGGGTTGGTGAGGAGCGTTTCGATGATCGCCGGTGCATGCGCCAGCGCCTGCGAAGTCTCGAACAGCGGCACGATGTCGATGTCGCTTCGCGGCGGGTCGGTGCTCAGGTCGTGGAGCCCGGCGAGGCCGGCGAGGAACAGGGCCTGCAGAATGTCGTCGGCACCTTCGGTCATGCTGAGAATGAAGGTCTGCGCCGAACCGGGTGCCGCCTTTTGCGCCACCGCCATCGCCGACAGCGTCGCGAGCAGGTTGCCGGTCGCGGGTGACCAGCGGCTCGCGTCGAGGGAAATCGGTGGTGGGCTGAGGGTCGCGGTTTCGCGCTGACCCGGCCCAGCACCCAGGCGGTTCACGACCTCCCGCGCGGCCGCGCGAATCACGGTGCGATGCTGCCGGACGTCAAGGTGGGCGCCGATGAATCCGAAAACGCGCACCTGCCGGCGCAAGCGCAGGAGATCAGCGTCGGCGACCGCGACGCCACCATTTCGACGGAGGCTGGCGTCGAGGAGGTCGAGGTCTGCCGCCATCTGGTCGACCGCGGCATAGGCTTCGGGTTCGCCGTCGAGCGTTGCGCCCAGACGCCGCCAGATGAAGGAGAGTTTTCGCCGGTAGGGTTCGTCCTGCGTACCCGGCGAAAGGGTGGCTGCATAGCCTTCCAGCTCACGCTCATCGCGCGCGATCGATGCCGTCAGCTCGTCGCTGACCCGCGTCAGTCGCGTCGATTGACTCAGGTCCCGCGCTAGCTCGCGCACCCGCTCCCGGTAGCGCGTCAGCAGGGTCCGGCGCTGCAGCCGCAGGGTCTCGGTGAGCATGGCGGCGTTGGCGTTCGGGTTGCCGTCCTGGTCGCTGCCGACCCACGAGCCGAGGTGAATCGGCGGATCCAGTGGAACAGCGATTCCCGCGTAATGCGCCACCAGGGCCTCGGCCAGCTGCTGCTGCACATCGGGGATCGCATCGAAGAACGTGCGCTCGAGGTAGAAGAGCGCATTGCCGACCTCGTCCAGGACACGCGGCCGAACCGATCGCACCTCGTCCGTGTGCCAGAGGATCTCGACCTGGGTGGCGACGCGTTCCCGGACGCGGTTGCGCTCTCGCGTCGACAGCGGCGCGCGCAGACGCGCCAGCTCCTCGCCGATGCGATCCTGGTGGTCGAGGATGCTGCGCCGGACCGCCTCGGTGGGATGCGCGGTCAGCACCGGGCGGACTTCGAGCTGCTGAAGGACGCCGGCGATGCGCTCGGCGGGGATATGGTGCCCGGCACAGGCCGCCAGTAACCGGTCGAACTCGCCCGTCTCGTCGCCGCGCTCCTGCACCGAACGCGCCTGGCGCTCCAGCTCGGCCAGGTTGACCAACTGAAAATACGTGGCAAAGGCTCGCACCAGGCGGGCGGCGTCCTCCAACGGGATCCGGTCGAGCTCAGCCACCAACGCCGCCTCCTCGGCGGGATCGTGCTGCTGGCGGAGCGCCTTGGTGCGCAGCCGGATGGACTCTTCCAGCTCGTAGAGCGGCAGACCCTCGTGCTCGCGCAGCGTTTCACCGAGGAGCTGCCCGAGTAGCCGGATTTCGGCCCGAAGACCAGCCTCAACCAGGGTGGCCTCGGTCGTACTGGCGCTCATCTGGTGCTGCCCTGCCTCCGTGTCGTCGCATCGTACCGGTTCGGCCGGTAGAATCGGGGCTTCGAAGGAGGGTGGACATCCCGGATGCCAACGGCGCGTCGCCGCTGAAGCGGCAGAGCGCGCGATTGACCGAGGGCGACGACCGCGCGCCGGCGCGGTCGATGCTGCACGCCATCGGGTTCACCCGTGAGGACCTGGCCAAGCCTCTCATCGGAGTCGGGCACAGCTGGATCGAAACCATGCCCTGCAATTTCAACCACCGCCGGCTCGCGGAAAAGGTGAAGGCCGGCATCCGCGCCGCCGGTGGCACGCCCATGGAGTTCAACACCATCGCCGTCTCCGACGGCGTGTCGATGGGCACCGAAGGGATGAAGGCCTCGCTGGTGAGCCGCGAGGTGATCGCCGACTCGATCGAGCTGGTGGCGCGAGGCCATCTCCTCGACGGGCTGGTCTTGATCACCGGCTGCGACAAGACGATCCCCGCCGCCGTCATGGCGCTCGTGCGGATCAACATCCCCGGCCTGGCCCTCTACAGCGGCACCATTGCTGCGGGTCGCCACAACGGACGCGATATCACGTTGATGGAGGTATTCGAAGCGGTCGGCGCGGTCTCGGCCGGCAAGATGACCCGCACCGAGTTGCGAGAGATTGAGGACAGCGCCTGCCCCGGCGCCGGTGCCTGCGGCGGACAATTCACGGCGAACACCATGTCCATGGCGATGGAATTCCTGGGCATCAGCCCGGCCGGCGCCAACGACGTCCCCGCGGTCGATCCACACAAAGATGAGGTCGCCGAGCGAGCCGGACGGCTTGTGATGGACTTGGTGGCCAAGGACATCCGACCGCGCCAGATCGTGACCAAGGCCGCGCTCGAGAACGCCATCGCCTCGGTCGCAGCCAGCGGTGGTTCGACCAACGGCGTGCTCCATCTCCTCGCGATCGCCCGGGAGGCCGGCGTGCCTTTGACCATCGACGACTTCGACCGGGTCGCCGGGCGCACCCCTGTGGTGGCGAGCCTCAAGCCGGGTGGCGCCTATGTGGCAAAAGACCTGCACGATGCCGGTGGGATCGCCCTGGTCGCGCAGCGATTGGCTGAGGGCCGGTTGATCAACGCCGAAGCTCGCACCGTCGATGGCCGTACGTTAGGACAGGTAGCCGCCGCCGCCGTGGAAACGCCGGACCAGAAGGTGGTGACACCACTCTCGAAGCCGTTGAAGGCGACGGGCGGACTCGCAATTCTCCGCGGCAATCTCGCGCCCGAGGGGTGCGTCGTGAAGCTCGCCGGTCACGAGCGCCTGATGCATCGGGGCCCGGCGCGGGTCTTCGATAGCGAAGAGGCAGCCTTTGCCGCGGTGCGCGAGCGTCAGATCAAGGCCGGCGACGTCGTCGTGATCCGTTACGAAGGTCCGGTCGGCGGCCCTGGGATGCGTGAGATGCTCGGCGTGACCGGCGCACTCGTCGGCGAGGGCCTCGGCGAGGTAGTGGCGCTGATCACCGACGGCCGGTTTTCCGGCGCGACGCACGGACTCATGGTTGGCCACATCGCCCCCGAGGCCGCCCGCGGCGGCCCACTCGCGGCGTTGCGCGACGGCGATATCGTCGTGGTGGACGTCGCCAAGCGCCAACTCAACGTCGAGTTACCCGAGGCCGAGATCAGCCAGCGGCTGGAACGCTGGAAGCCGCCTGAACCGCGCTACGCGACCGGCGTATTCGCGAAGTACGCCGCCCTCGTCTCCTCGGCAAGCGAGGGAGCGATTACCCGACCGTCCTGAAATTTCCCCCCGCTTACGGGGTGGGGCTGCCTAACGAGTCGGACTCGGACTTGATGTCGGGCCAGGCGATGTCGATGGGCTCGGACTCGGCGTCGGCCACGGAGGGAACGCCACCCGCGGCGCGACCACGGGATCTCCATTCAGATGCCGCTGCGACAGCGGGTAGGCGTTGGTGATGGCCTTGCCGTCCGCCCCGGTCGGGTATGTTGTCTGGGCCTCCGACTGCTCGACCGTGAGGGGGCGGCCGTCCTGATCGTAGAGGAGGACGTTCGTCAATGGCTTGCCGTCTTGAGAGTAGGGATAGATGTTCGTCAACGGGCCGGCCGCGTATGCGGCATTGAACGGCGGCTGTTCAGGAGACGCATTGCTGATGATCTCCGAGTAGCTGAAAGTGTGCATGCTTCCCAGGACCACAAGGGCAACGAACGCAATCAGCCCGTTGGCCGACCGCGCCAGCACGCGAGCCGGCTGGGGAAGTGGCCGGTTCCTACGCCCAATGCGGACCGAGAGCCAGATTGCCACCGCGGTCGCGAAGATCTCGGCAAGCCCGCGTTTCGTTCCGGGATTTGGAATCGGCCCCAGAGCGTATCCGGGGCTAATGGCTGCGGTCAGAATCAGGACCGCAAGATAGGCGCGGAGCACCCACCAGGCCGGTCGCAACTCCGGGAGAAACCCCCGCACCTCTCGATACCAGGCGGAGCCTGTCACCCAGGCGACCGCGAGCCGCAGGCCTCGAAACGCGGGGTCGGACCTCCGCGGGATGGCGCCGGTGGCCCCGTAGGCTGCACGCAATTCCTGGGCATACTGTTCGGGCGGCCCAAGGCGCTCGGTCAGGGTACCTCCGGCCTCGGCAGCGATTTCACTCAGGTGATCCTCGAGATCCTCCAACAGGACAGCCGCCTGATCGGACGGGAGGTCCGATAGCGCAGCCCGAACCGAAGCCGCGTAGGTTGCGACGTTACTTGTTTGGTCGTTACTTGCCATGGCTGTTGCTCCTCCCGTTCAGCAGATGATTGAGCGCCTTGCTCAGGGAAGCCCACGTTTGTGCAGACTGGTCGAGAGCCTTCCGTCCTCGGTTGTTGAGGCCGTAGTACTTACGATGCGGCCCCTCATCGGAGGGCACGACGTACGAATTGAGCGCCCCGGCCTGGTAGAGACGCCGCAGTGTGCCGTAGACGGACGCATCGCCGACGTGGTCGAGCCCGCCTTCGCGGAGCCGGCGAACGACGTCGTAGCCGTAGCTATCCGCGTCGGCCAGCACGGCGAGCACGGCCAGGTCGAGCACGCCCTTCAGCAGCTGGGTGGTATCGACTTCCGCCTGGCTCATTGGACGGCATAGTACTACGGATTGCGGAGTAGTGCAACTACACGCCGGGTGGATCTACAGCGCGAAATGCAGTTTGCTAGGCGATCTTCGAGCAGCCGTCGAGGAATCCCCAGAGCGCATTGCTCGCGCGCCCGGCCGCGGCGACGACCGGCTCGGGATCCTGGATCAGTCGCTCCAGCAGCTCGCGCTCCCAGGCGCTGTGCAGCTCGTCGGCCTGCGCGTGCACCGACCAGAAATCGGTCCCGTCGCGCGACGTTAGACCGTAGCGGCTCATGAGCGACTCGGTCTTGCTCGCGGCGACCTCGGCGGCCTGCGACTCGTAGGCATAGAGCGTGACCAGTCCCTCGGCTGGCGATCCGTCGGCGGTCGCGATCGCAAACGTATCGAGCAACACCCGCGTCGAGTCCTTCACCGGTGCACTCTCGAGCTGTTCGCGGCTGAGCCCGAGCGCGTTGCCGAACCGGGCGAACATCTCGAGGTGGGATTCGGTCCCGCCCTCTTCGTCGACCAGGTTCTGCAGCAGCACCTTGCGGTCCGCCGCCGTGTCGAGCTTGGCCAGGACTTTCGTCAGGTATCCGGGAAAGGCAGCCTCGAATTTGAAGTACTGACTCGCGTACGAACAAAGGTCGTCGAGCGTCAGGTCGCCGGCGAGCCAGCGCTGATAGAAAGGATGCTCGAGGAGACGCCGGCCGCTGATCACTGCGTCGATCTGGGGAATTACGTCCTCTCCTACCACACCCTGCTCCTTGCTGAACGCGCCGACTCGATCCAGACGGTCGGAGCGTACCAGACTGAAGGGAGGCGCCCCGTAGGCTAGGCGCGTGGGTTTCATCGAGTTGGTCGAGGTCGGCTACGCCTTTCCCGGTGGCCGCACCCTCTTCGACAACGTCTCCTTCAAGGTGCCTGATGGTGCGCGCGTGGGCCTCGTCGGAGCAAACGGCGCAGGCAAGACCACGCTGCTGCGGCTCATCGCCGACCCGGAGGAAGGGCACAAGGGCCTGATCCGCGTGATCGGCCGCCTCGCGCGGATGCCGCAGCTCGTCCACGATCCCCACTCCCCCGCCACGCTGCGCGAGCTGCTGATCGCGCAGGCCCCGGTCGCCCTGTCGCGTGCCGGCGCCATGCTGGTGGCGGCCGAGCGCACCATGCAAGCGTCGCCGACGCAGGTTGCCGGCATCGCCTACGCGGATGCCCTCCATCAGTGGGGCGAGCTCGGCGGCTATGACCTGGAGGTGGACTGGAATGCTGCCTGCATGGCGGCCACCGGCGAGCCTTTCGAGGCAATCGGGGCGCGCGTTGCGAACACGTTCTCTGGTGGCGAACTGAAGCGCATCCTGCTCGAGGCGCTGTTCCGATCGAATGCCGAGGTCCTGCTGCTGGATGAGCCGGACAACTTCCTCGACGTCATCGGGAAGGAGTGGCTCGAGACCACCATGTCGGCCAGCCGCAAGACCCTCCTCTACATCAGTCACGACCGCGAATTTCTTGGGAACACCTCGACCCAGATCGTGACCCTCGAGGCACACGGAACCTGGACGCATCCCGCATCGTTTGCCAGCTACGAGGCGGCTCGGCGGGCGCGAATCGCCGGATTGGAGGAGGATCATCGCCGCTACCAGGAGCAGCGGTCGGCCCTGATCGCCACGCTCAAGGAATACCGGCGACGAGCGCAGCAATCCGATGCCTGGGGCCCGAAAGTCCGTGCGGCCGAGAGCCGGCTTCGCCTCTTCGACGAGAAGACTGAGCTCGTCGAGCGACCGCGTGAACAGAAAGTCACGATCCGGTTGGGTGGTGGCCGAACCGGGACCATCGCGCTACGGGTCAAGCAGCTCGCGTTCCCGGGACTCACGAAACCCTTCAGCACGGAGGTCCTCTTCGGTCAACGAGTCGGCGTGATCGGCAAGAACGGCACGGGCAAGAGCCACTTCGTCCGGCTGCTCGCGGGCCACCCGGTCGAGCATACGGGCGAATGGATGCTGGGCGCCCGCGTCGACGTCGGATATTTTTCCCAGCTCCACGACTCGCCGCATCTCGCGCGTGCCGCGCCGCTCGCGATCCTGACGCGTGAGGGACTCGACCGCACGGCCGCCATGGGGACCTTACGTCGCTACGAGCTCGACGGCGCCGCCGACGTCCCCTTCGAGAAACTCTCGGGTGGTCAGCAGGCGCGCCTGCAGATCCTCGTGCTCGAGGTCCGCGGATCGACCATGCTCGTGCTCGATGAGCCGACCGATAACCTCGACGTCGCGTCGGCCGATGCGCTGGAGTACGCGCTCTGGCAGTACGAGGGCACCATTCTTGCGGTCACCCACGACCGCTGGCTCTTGAAGTCCTTTCAGCGCTTCCTCGTGTTCGGTTCGGACGGGTTGGTCAAGGAGTCTGACGACCCGACCTGGACCTGATTGTTCACGCCGCCTTTACCACACCGGAGGCGGCTATTTCGTTACGAATCGCTGCGCGGCGGCATCGGCTCGGGATCCTTGCCGGCGCTGAGGCTATCGGAGAGCGACATCGTCCTCCGGTAGGCGGCCCAGACGGCGTCAGCGAGGACGGTACGTAGCCGGCCACGCTCGAGCTCGTGCAACGCGGCCGCCGAGGTCCCACCGGGCGAGGTCACCATGTCGCGCAGCTGCGCCGGATGTTTCTGGGTCCGCTCGGCGAAGGCAACGGATCCCTTGATGGTTTCGAGGACGAGGTCGTGCGCGAGATGGCGAGGAAATCCGAGATGGACCGCGCTGTCGATCAGCGCCTCCATCACCAGGAAGACATAGGTCGGACCGGTGCCGCTTACCGCGGTCGCCATAGCAACGAAGCGTTCATCCGCGACCTGCAGCTCGTGGCCGAGCGCGCCCAGTAGTGCCTGGGCCTGCTCGCGATGCGCCGGCGTGGTTTCCGGTGTCGCGTACCAGATGTTGACGCCCTCGCCGATCTGCGCCGGCGTGTTCGGCATCACCCGGACCAGCGCGGCGTGGTCGAGGCCCTTGCGGAGCGTCTGCGTCGTCGCCCCGGCGATGATCGAGATCACCAGTTTCTCCGGTGCCAGGCTTTCGCGAATTTCGTTGAGCACCGCGGGCATTACCTGGGGCTTGATCCCCAACACCGCGACGTCGCCACGCCGGGCCGCCTCGGCGTTGTCGGCCGTCACGTGGATCCCATACTTTTCGCCCAGCGCGTGCCGGCGGTCAGCCCGGGGATGACTGGCGACCACCGAGCCGGGGGCCAGTAGCTTGCGCTCCAGGACGCCCGCGATGATCGCCTCGGCCATCACCCCGGCACCGATCACGCTTAGCGTCGACCCCTGGAGCGAACTCATCGTCGGATTGTACGGACTCGATCTCCCTCCCCAGCCTTCGGGCTGGAGGCCATGGTGGGGCATACGGTAGGCTGTCGTGCGAGTGGGTCAGCTCGACACGATCGATCGCCCCTCCCGCCTGGCGCTCGCCGGTGTTGGGATCCTGACGATCGTCGGCATCGGCGCGATGCTGCTGACCGGCTCGAGCCGTCCTGCCGCGAACGCCTCGACTCCAGCCGGCGCGGTGACGACATACGTCCTCGCGGTCCAGGCCGGCGATTCCAGTAAAGCCTGGGCGGTGCTGGCTCAAACTGGCCAGCCAACCGCAGGCGAGCCACCACGCCCTGTCCTCTCCGAGGATGACTTTCGTAACCAGGTGCAGTCTTCCCGTCAACCAACGAGCCCGCGCGTCCGAATCCTCGCGGTGCATCAGACATCCGATACGGCCAGCATCGAGCTGGAGGTTAGCCATGCGTCCGGAAATCCGCTGACTGGAGTGACCACGCAGCAAGTGACCGTCGACCTCGCCCGCCAAGCCGACGGCTGGCGGATCACATCGGATCCTCAGCCATGGCAGTTCCAGTGAGATGATCCAACGCCGCCTCTACATCTATATTGTCGCGGCCGCCAGCTTCGGGATGGTGCTGATCGGCCTGATCAATCTCGGCACGACGGCCCTCAATCAGCTCCTCAACGCCACGCCGCCATACAGCAACGTCCGGGATGCCTACGCCGGTTTCGGCGCGGTGATCCTGGTCGGGCTGCCGGTCTGGGGAATCCACTGGTGGCTTGCGCAGCGCTTCGCCGCGCGAAATGCCGATGAGCGCGCCTCCGCAATCCGCCGGCTTTACCTCTACGTCGTCCTCGCCGCCACCGGCATCGCGCTCGCCATCTACCTTCGCCGCCTGATCGAAGATGCAGTCGGATTCGTGCTGGGCACCTCGAGCGTGGGCGCCTCGATCACGCGAGCCCTCTGGGCGCTGTTGGTGGTCAGCGGATTCTGGCTCTATCACTTCCGCACCGCGGCCATCGATCGGAACAAGGTCGGCGAGTCCGGCGTCTCAGCCACCCTCCGCCGCTGGTACGCCTACGGCCTCATATTCCTCGGCCTTGCCTTCCTGCTGTTCGGGGCTCGGAACCTGCTCCAGCAGATCTGGGTCTTGCTGGTCGACCGCGGTCAGGTGATCGCTCCCGGAGGGCTGGTTCCGACCGCGCTGGCGACGATGCTCTCGGGGCTGGTGATCTGGGGCTTCCATTCGCAATGGACCTCCCGGGCGCCGATCGCCGAGGACGACCAGCGTTCGACCCTGCGGGCGGTGCAGCGCTTCCTCGCGCTCACGGGGTGTGTCGCGCTCGCGCTCTTCGGCGCCAGCCAGCTCCTCTATTACGCCCTGGCCCGCGTCCTGGGGATCGAGCATCCGGGTGGCGTCACCACCAGCATCTTGGTAGCGGTCGCCAGCCCGGCCGCCACCGTCATCGTCTTCGGCCTGGCCTGGCTATGGATTCAGCGACAGCTCGCCGCCGATGCCGGCGCGACCGAAGCCACTCGTCAAGCCGGGGTTCGACATCTGTACACGCACCTGGTCGCCTTCCTCGCGCTGGCGACGCTGGCCATCGGCGCCGCCGGTCTGCTCTGGACCCTTTCCGACCAGATCCTGAATTCGCTTCTTCACCACCCCACCGGTGAATGGCGGGACCGGATCAGCCTCTTTATCACACTGATCGCGGTGGGTGCACCGATGTGGTTCACCCACTGGCGGCAATCACCCGAACTTGCCGAGCGCCTTACCCTCAGCCGCCGCCTCTATCTCTACGCGACGCTGCTGGGCGCCGTTCTGGCGGCGTTGATCAGTGGCGCGATCTTCGTCTATCGCCTGTTGGCGCTCGTGCTCGGAACCAGTGACGCGGCGGGCGGGGCGCCCGTCATCGACATGGGGCGGGCGCTGTCCGTCGTCCTCGTGGCTGCCGCCATCGGCCTCTACCACTGGCGTGTCTTGCGGTCCGATTCAGCGGCCCGCCCAGTGATTGCCGCTGTACCCAGTGTCTCCGCCCCCATTCACGAGGGAAGGCAGGCCGGGGGGATGGTCGTAACCATCACCGGCGCGACCGATGAACAGGTCCGCCAGGCGCTCTCGAAGCTTCCAGATGGGGCGAGCTACACGATTCAGCGATGATCGCGGCGACGACCCTCCATTTGAAGGACACCGGAACACTCCCGCGGCAGGAGGAGGCTGGATCCAGGGGGCGGTAACGTGGGGGTGCCGTGAGACTGACTGCGGTCGGCGCTCAGAAGTCGACCGATGAGAACGTGCTCGGGTCGGCCTCGTCGCATGACCCGATCGACGTCTTGCTCGTCGAAGACAACTTCTACGACGTCGACTTGACGACCCATGCGTTAAAGGACGCGATTCTTCCGGACCGGATTAAGGCCGTCCACGACGGAGCCGAGGCGCTGGATTTCATCTTCTGCACCGGTGACTACGCCAATCGCGACCCGAGGCAACAGCCGAAACTGATCCTGCTGGATCTTCAGCTCCCAAAAGTGGATGGGTTGGAGGTGCTTCGTCGCATCCGGGCGGATCCGCTCACCGAAGACATCCCGGTCGTCATCTTCACCCACTCCAATAAGGACCGCAACATCATCCAGGGCTACAAGCTTGGCGCCAACAGTTTCCTGGTCAAGCGCCATGACTTCGACGAGTTCATGAAGGCGATCCAGGCGCTCGGCATCTACTGGCTGGTCATGAACCGGCCGCCAGTGAACGGCCCAGCCTTGCAGCGGCCCGACGGCGCCGGTCGCTGAGAGTCCGCGGCGGCCCGTATCCATGGAGGCATCGCGTCCTCTGCCGGCATGCTCAAACCCGGGGAAAACGTATTGACAAACGAACAAATGTTCGCTAAACTGATACAAAATTGTGGTAGTCGAAGAACCGATCGGCCCGTTGCATCCCGCCGTCGAAGCGGTCCTCAGCGCCATCGACGACTTGCGCCACCGCATGCGGACCCATCGCGAACCCTGCGAGCTGACCGCCGAGTTGCGGGCATTCCGCCGCGGCCAGGATCTGCTGGAACTGGAGTTCGCCGCGACCGCCGCCGAGTTCAGCCGGACTGAGGAGTATGAAGAACAGGGGTCCGTAAGCCCCATCGATTGGATCCGCCACCACTGCAAGATGTCCAGCTCAGCCGTGTGGGGCAGCGTCGCCGTCGGCGAGCACCTCGCCGACCTTCCGCGCAGCGTCGAGGCGGTCGAGAGGGGCGAGATCGGGTACGCCCACCTGACGCTGATGGCCCGGACGGCCGACGCGCTGCAGGGATCCTCCACGGCCGCGCCCTTCGAGGAGACGGAGCTGCTCGAGAAAGCCCGCCAGTTCAGCGTCGGCCGCCTCTGGCACTTCTGCCACCACCTTCGGCACGCCCTCGATCCCGAGGGCTTCACGGCCGAGCAGAAGCGGGCGACGGAGGAACGCAGCCTCAAGCTCAGCCCCTGCGAAGACGGCACGCTGTTGCTCGAGGGTTGGCTCGATTCCGTTGGCGGAGCGGCGCTGCGAAGTGCGCTCGAACCGCTGGCCCTTCCCCACGGTGATCACGACGAGCGCAACGGCGGACGCCGAAACGCCGACGCGCTGGTGGAGATCATGACCCACGTGCAGGACGCCGGTTCACTGCCCCAGCGGCCGCATCTACAGGTCACGGCCTCGCTGGACACCCTCCGTGGACTGGCCGGATCGCCCGCCGGTGATCTGGAGTACTCGCTTCCCGTCTCGGCGGAGACCGTGCAGCGACTGGCGTGCGACGGCACGATCACGCGCGTAGTTCTTGCGCCGGAGTCCGTCGTGATCGACGTCGGCCGCGCTCGGCGCGTCGTTGCGGGCGCGACTCGGCGGGCGCTTACTGCCCGCGATGGTCACTGCCGCTGGCCGCACTGCGATCGGCCGGCATCCTGGAGCGACGCCCACCATGTGATCCATTGGAGCAAGGGCGGCGAGACGGACCTCTCGAACATGGTCCTCCTGTGTCATCGACACCACTGGATGGCGCACGAAGGTGGCTGGCAGCTAGTGCAAACGGCGGAGGGCGAGGTCCTGACCGTGCCGCCTCGGCCACCGGGATTGGCGCGCGCCGCGGACGTCGACGATCCAGTCGAGGCCGCTCGCCGCTTCGCCCAACAGCTCACCAGTCCAATTACCCCTCCCCCGCTGGCAGGGGAGGGCAGGGTGGGGGCGCCGTTCTAGGCTCTCGACGCGACCGTCCCCTCGTGGGCGTTCTCGATGCGCGCCACATCAGCTTTAGGCGCAACTCTCCAGAACCGATGAAGGGC
>DASWBA010000063.1:0-2759 GCA_036390825.1 Candidatus Dormiibacterota bacterium | reverse complement strand
GACCGACCGGTGAGCGCGGGCGAGGATCTCGCCCGCGCTTTCACGTTACCCGCCAGCGCCTACCTCGACGAGGCGATCTTCGAACGCGAGCGCGACCGGATCTTCGCCCGGACCTGGCAGCTGGTCGCCAGGGCGGACGAGCTGGCGCGGGTGGGTGACCTGAAGCCGACGACCATCCTCGACGAGCCGATCCTGATCACCCACGGCCTCGATGGCAAGCTGCGCGGTTTCTACAACGTCTGCCGCCATCGCGCCGCCCAGGTGGTGCTCTCGAAGGGCAACCGTCGCAGCTTGCAGTGTCCGTATCACGGTTGGACCTACGGGTTGGACGGCCGCCTCCAGGTCGCGCGGGAGATGGACGGCACCGAGAACTTCAGCAAGACGGATTTCGGGCTGGTCCCGATCCGGGTCGAGCGCTGGGGCCCCTTCGTCTTCGCCAACCTCGATGACCAGGCGCCGCCCTTGGCCGACATCCTCGGCCGGATTCCGGAGGAAGTCTCACGCGCCGGCTACGACGTCGAGCGGATGCAGCTGGTCGAGCGGCGGGACTACGTCATCGAATGCAACTGGAAGGTCTATGTCGACAACTACCTGGAGGGGTACCACCTGCCGATCGCGCACCCGGGTCTCTTCAAAGAGCTGGACTACGACGCCTACCGGGTCGAGACCTTCCGCTACTACTCGAAGCAGCATGCCCCCATCCGCGAGCTGAAGCCGGGCGAGGAGCCCGGTCGCGACCGGCGCTACATCCGGCAGCCCGGGAGCGAGGAGAGCGCGCTCTATTACTGGGTCTTCCCCAACACGATGTTCAACATCTACCAGGACAACATGAGC
This sequence comes from Candidatus Dormiibacterota bacterium, assembly GCA_036390825.1. Classification (GTDB taxonomy): domain Bacteria; phylum Chloroflexota; class Dormibacteria; order CF-121; family CF-121; genus CF-13. The sequence goes on along the minus strand of DASWBA010000063.1, from coordinate 1,925 downwards.
TCCAACCTGATCCTCCCGCTGGGCGTCGACAAGACGCTGACGGTCTTCGAGTGGTTCTTTGCCCAACCGGGAACCGGGCCGGGGTGGGAGTCGATGCAGCAGACGATCGCCTTCTCGGACGAGATCCAGCAGGAGGACATCGCGCTCTGCGAGCACGTGCAGCGCGGGCTCAAGTCCCGTTCATACGACCGCGGGCGATTCAACGCCAAGCGCGAGAACGGCGTGTACCACTTTCAGCGCCTGGTGTCGGAGTTTTTGTCGTAGACGACCTGCCCGCCGAGAATCGTCAGGCGAACTGACGCGTCGGCGATGGCTGCCGGCGCCGCCGCGAACAGATCGCGGTCGAGGACGATGACGTCGGCCAGCATCCCCGGCTCGAGCGTGCCCTTGATCGTGTCTTCGTACGCCGCCCAGGCGCTTCCGGACGTATAGCCGGCCAGCGCCTCCGCGAGCGAAAGGCGCTCCTGGGGTAACCAGCCGCCCGTTGGGCGATTGACGGCCGAGTTGATGCCGAGGAACGGGTCGAAGAAGACGATCGGCCAGTCCGAGCCGAAGGCCAGCTGCCCGCCCGCGCGCCGGATGGAATGCCACGGCCACCCATGGGAGAGGCGATCGGGTCCGATCTTCGAGCGGTAAACCTCCATCTGCGCCGGATCCGGATGGGCATGATAGGGCTGCATGCTGGCCACCACGCCGAGCGCGGCAAATCGCGGAATATCCGCGCCATCCACGGTTTCGATGTGCTCGATCCGGTGCCGGCGCTCCCGCGGCCCGTTGTGCGCCGCGGCCAACTCGTAGGCATCGAGCGCGGTCCGTACCGCCCCGTCACCGACCGCGTGGATCTGTACCTGCCAGCCGCGACCGTCCGCGACGCGGACCGCCGCCGCCAGTTCGCCCGGTTCCCACTGCGGATAGCCAAGCCCGCCCGGCTGGTCGGCAGTCAGCCCTGCGTAGGGTGCCAGCATTTGCGCGGTGCCGGTCTCAATCACCCCATCGCCAAACGCCTTGACGATCCCGGCCGAGATCCAGGGATCACCGCGGTAGGGGAGGGCGTCCGCCTCGTAGTCCACCAACCGGCGCTCCCAATCGGCCATCGTCAGGCCGGGCTCCATCCGGTGCCCCAGCCGGATGCGGACCATTGGGCGGCCGGACGTGCGGAGCGCCCGGTAAATCTCGAACTGCTTCCTCCCAGCACCCGCCTCCTGGACGGTCGTGAGCCCGTGTTGGAAGGCGAGGCTGGCCGCAGCCGACAGCGTCTCGACGTCCTGGGAGATGGTCCGTGGTGGCAGCGCGCCGTCGACCAGCTCCATGGCGGCCTCTTTCAGGATGCCGGTGAGGCGGCCGGCAGCGTCGCGCTGGATCTCGCCCCGGGGAGGATTCGTGGTGTCCTCCGTGATCCCCAGCCGGCCCAGCGCGGCCGAATTCACCCAGGTCGTGTGGCTGTCGTACGCCTCGACGGCGACGGGGCGATCTGAAACGACCGAATCGAGCAGCGCCCGATCCGGCATTCCGCCCGGAAACACGGCGTAGAACCAGCCCCGGCCCAAGAGCCACTCTCGATCGGGATGGGTGCCGGCAAAGTCGGCGATCCGCCGGAGGATGCCGCCGACGGTCGTCTCCTCGGAGAGCTCCAGGTTTTGAAGGTTGCGGGCGCCCATCAGGAAGTGGACGTGGGCGTCGTTGAAGCCGGGCACTACCAGGCCGCCACCGGCGTCGATGACGGTCGCACCGGGGGCGGCGAGGGCTCGAATTTCGGAGTCAGAGCCGGTTGCCAGGATGCGTTCGCTAGCGATGGCCAGCGCTGACCGGCCGGGTTTCCCCGGCCAGAGGCGGCCGTTCAGGACGACGATCGAGGCAGAGCGGGCGATGCAGGAGATAGTAGGTGGCCTACGAACAGATTGACGAAGTGGCGGCCGCCTGCTACG
>DASWBA010000062.1:0-8358 GCA_036390825.1 Candidatus Dormiibacterota bacterium | reverse complement strand
ATCAAGGCGGAGGGCACGGTCGCAAGACCGTAGACGGCCCAGAGTTCGCCGGCAAGCGCGGCATTGCCGTGGAGACGCTCGAAAACCATCACCGGAATCGCCACCACAAGGATTCCCATGCCCAGGTTCATCAGGCTCATGACAAGAACGATGCCGCGTAAGGTGGCGTTTCGCCGGACCACATACACGACGCCTGCCCACGCCTGCGCGAGGACGGGTCCCGCTGCTGTGCGCACCGGCGGCTCCGGGAGCCGAATCATCGACAGAGCTGCCGCAAGAAAGAGTATCGCCGTGGTCGCCAGCGCAACGCGGGAGCCGGACCATGCCGTCAATGCCCCGGCCAGTGCCGGACCGGCGCCGATCGTCACCGCGTAGGCGATGCTGTCCAAGGCATTGGCTCGATCCCAAAGGTGCTTGGGAACGACCAGGGGCAGAAGCGAGCGGGCCCCGCTGTTGCTCAGCGAAAAGGTCAGCGCGCTGACGGTCACGATTGGCAGCAACACGACCGGGTGGAGCCGGCCGGCGACGTCGAGCACCACGATGGCGGCCAGCGTCAGCGCGCCAACGAGGTAGTCAAGCGTTATCAGGCGGACTCGCCCATGACGGTCGAGCAGCGCGCCAGCCAACGGGCTGACCGCGATACCGGGAGCGACCGCCAGGAAGACGGTGATGCCCGCCAGTGTCGGTGAATGAAAGCGCTGGAGAACGAAGATGACCAACGCCAGCTGCATCATCTGGCTGGCGGTCCGCGCCAGCAACACGCTCGCCGCCAAACGCGGAAATGCCGGAATGCGAAAGAGCGCTGGATAGGTCGTGCTTTCGACGGGCACGACTCTAGAGCTTACGGCGCGAGGACTTTCTCCATCGTCTTGAACGAGACTTTCGCGTACTCCTTCAGCCCGTCCGTGCCGAGGCGCGCAACCAGCAGTCTGCCGGTCTCGATCACCTTGGGTGAAGCCCCTTTCGGGATGGTCAGCCCGAGCGCCTTCCCCGCTTGCTCAAGCCAGCGCAGGAAAGCATCGCGCGCCAGGATCGACGCGGCGGCCACCGCCACGTCGGCCTCCGCCCGATGCATCTGGATCACCGGAACACCGCTAAGGCGGGTGTCGACCAGCAAACGGCTCTCGATATACCGCTTGTCGCCAAATTGATCGCTCAGGATGAATTTCGGCTGCAGCCCGTGACGGATCAGGTCTTCGATCACACGCGTATGCGTCCAGGCCAGCAGGGTGTTGAGGTTTTTCCCCTCGCTGCGCATCTGCCGGTAGAGCTCGTTGTACCGTTTGGGCGCTAATACAATCACCGCCCGTTTCGGCTCCTCGACCACTTCCCGGATGTTGCGCGCGAGGACCCGCAATTCCCGATCGCCGACCATCTTGCTGTCGCGGACAGAAAGCGCGCGCAACAACTTCGCAACCCGCTCATCCACGAAGACGCCGGCCGTCACCAGCGGCCCAAAGAAGTCGCCCTTGCCGGCTTCGTCGGTCCCGATGTGAGGCTCGTTTTCCGGCGGCGCCTCCGCCGATGCGGAGGCCGTCGGGTGTGCCGCTGCGCGTTTTTTCGCCACCGGTTTCGCGACCGCCTGAACAATAGACGCCGCCTGGTCGAATGCAGGCGCGTGACCCGAGATCACGAGCTTGCCCGATTGGTACATGATCGCGGTCGCCTGGCTCGTCCGATCTGACAATTTCACGCGCCATGATTCGTACGGACCGGGTTGGAGCTCGGCCGCGGCGACCCGGCGAAACTGTTCCAACAGGCTCGACTGATCCGCCTTCGGCACGGAGTAGGTTGCGGTCGGACGAACTTCGCGTTGCCCCAAGTCGACCTACTTCGGGGTCGACTCGCGGTGCACCAGCTGGCCCTCCCTACTGGCAACAAATTTGAGCGCGGCGCGCACCTCGCTGACGACCTGGTTCCAGAAGCGGTCGGCGGCGTAGTACAGGCCGAACGACGCCCCGACGATGATGGCGAGGTCAACGCTGATCCGCCCCTCGCGCGCCCAGTAAACGTCGCGCAGGTTCAGCCACAGAGCGAACTCATCGATGATGAGCGCGGCGCCAATGCCGAACAGCGGCGCGAGCCAGACGTGCAGTCGTGGAGAGTTGATGGTGATCCCGAGGAACCCGACAACGAGCACGATGAAGATGCCCCAGACGAAGTGGTGGATATGGAGCCCACCGGGCGTGACGACGTTGCGGAACGGCAGGAACTGGTAGCGAATCCCGTATGTCAACAACCGCAGCAAAAGGAAGGTGACGATGAAGGCGACCCACATCCGCAGCGCCGCCTCCCTCCGGTAATCAACGTGTTGCTGGTACGCGACGACAATCTTCTTTCGAAGGTGGAAGCCCCGGAAGATGTTCAGCCTTGAGATCTTCATGCTCTTCGCCGCAGAGTCGACAGGATGACTCGGCTACAGGATATCTCCGGCAAGCGAAACGATGGCTGACTAGGGCTCAAAGACGTGCGGGCGGTCGCGAATGATGTCGGAGCAGACGTGAAAGGTCGCGCAGTTCTGCTGCACCAACCAGGTGAGGGCGCCGACGACTACCAGGACCGCAGCCAATACGTAGACCACCAACCAGGGTGAGGGACCTTCCCAATGGACGTGTTCGGGCACGGACTCGTGTGCGTGACGATGCCGTCGGGGAAGCAGCCGCCGATTCCCGTGCCGCGGGTGCGTATGCCTGTGCCCACCCATGACCGGATACGATAATTCTGGCAATGGCGGAAGTGGTTCGAGTCGTCGCGGCCGACGACCCGGTGCGGCCCTTGTTTTCGCCGGCCGGCGAACTGACGCCTGAAGCCAAGAGCCGCCTGGGTCTGGACGCCGCCGCGCTGCGCGACCTGTACCGAAACATGGTGCTGATCCGCCGCGCCGACCAGGAGGCGCTGAACCTCCAGCGACAGGGCGAGTTGGGACTCTGGGGCCAGTACCTCGGGCAGGAGGCAATCCATGTCGGCGCCATCACGGCACTTCGGACCGAAGATTGGGTCTTTCCCAGTTATCGCGAGTTCGGCATGGCGATGATCCGCGGGGTGGACCCGGCCGACATGCTGACCCTCTTCCGCGGTCTCTCGCACGGACCGTGGGATCCGCACAAATATCATTTCGCGCCGCTCGCCATTCCGGTGGCGACCCAGGTTCCCCACGCGGTCGGGTTTGCCATGGGGTGCCGCCTCAAGCACAGCGACGAGGTGGTGCTCTCCACCTTCGGGGACGGCGCCACCTCGGAGGGTGACTGGCACGAAGCCATGAATTTTGCCGGTGTCTTCAAGTCACCCGTCGTATTCCTCTGTCAGAACAACCACTGGGCGATCTCCGTTCCGCTGTCGAAGCAGACCGCCGGCTCGATCGTCGACCGCGCCAAGGGCTACGGTTTTCCTGGCATCCGGATCGACGGTAACGATGTTCTTGCCGTTTACGCTGCCGTCCGAGCGGCGGCGGCGCGCGCGCGACAGGGGGACGGCCCCTACCTGATCGAAGCCGTCACCTACCGGATGGGCGCGCACACGAGTTCGGACGATCCCACCCGCTACCGGCTCGACAGCGACCTCGAGGCCTGGGGTGCCAGGGACCCGATTGTCCGCTATCAGGCGTGGCTTAAGGACCAGGGGGTCATCGACGATGGTCTCATCGCTGCCATGGCAGCCGAGGCGGAGTCGGCGGCCCAGGCGATGCGGGCTCGGCTGACCAGCCTGCCCGTTCCGCCCCCCGGCGAAGCGATCTTCGGCCGGGTGTATTCGAACCCGCCGGCGTCGTTCGTTCAGGAGCGGGAGGAGTTCGAAGCCTCGTTGGAGGACAGTTGACAGAACCGGTGACGATGGCGAAAGCCATCAACCTCTCGCTGCGCGATGCGCTGACCCGCGACGAGAACGTCCTGATCTTTGGCGAGGACGTTGGGGCGCTGGGTGGCGTCTTTCGGATCACCGACGGCTTGCAGAAGGCGTTCGGCGAGGAGCGCGTCTTCGATACGCCGCTGGCGGAGTCGGCCATCATCGGGATCGCGGTCGGCCTGGCGCTACGAGGTTTTCGGCCGGTACCGGAGATCCAGTTCGATGGCTTCATCTATCCGGCGTTCGAGCAGATCGTCAGCCACGTCGCGAAGTATCGAAACCGCTCGGGCATCTCGCTGCCGATCACGATTCGCGTTCCCTTCGGCGGCAACATCGGCGCCGTCGAGCATCACTCCGAGAGTCCCGAAGTCTACTTCGCTCACACCGCAGGGCTGAAAGTCGTCACGCCCGCAACCCCTGGCGATGCCTATGCCCTGCTCCAAACGGCGATCGACGACCCGGATCCCGTTGTCTTTTTTGAGCCCAAGGCCCGCTATTACACAAAGGAAGAGATCGACACAGCCGCTCGTGTGCCGATCGGCAAGGCGCGGGTGGCGCATGAAGGCTCGGGCGTTTCCGTGATCGCGTATGGGCCGACGGTCAGTATCGCCATTCAAGCCGCTAAGACCGCTGCAGAGGAACAGATCTCGCTCGAGGTGATCGACCTTCGCAGTCTGTCGCCCCTGGACATGGACACGGTGATGGCCTCGGTGCGCAAGACGCACCGCGCCGTGGTGGTGCACGAGGCGCCGGTCTTTTGCGGCTTCGGTGCAGAGGTCGCGGCACGAATCAGCCACGACGCCTTCGACCTGCTCGAGGCCCCGGTCGCACGCGTCGGGGGCCTCAATGTCCCCTATCCGCCAGCACGCTACGAAAAGCTCTACCTGCCCGACGTCGACCGCATCCTGCAGGCCGCGGACACCGCGCTCGCCTATGGCTGAGCAGACCTTCCGGTTGCCGGACCTGGGCGAGGGCCTGACCGAGGCCCAGCTGGTCGCCTGGCGGGTCGAGGAGGGAGCCACGGTCGAGGTCAACGCGCCGCTCTGCGACGTCGAAACGGCCAAGGCCGTCGTCGTGATCCCATCGCCCTTCGCGGGCACGATCCGAAAGCTCCATGCTCGGCCGGGAGAGTCGGTCGCCGTCGGCGAGCCCCTCGTGACCATCAGCGCCTCCGATGGAGCGACCGCCGAGGCGACCCCGGGGACGCTCGTCGGCTACGGCCCCGGGGCGCCCGAAGCCGGCATTCGACGCAAGGCGCGAACCGCCGCCGCCCCCGCCGAGAGCGGCGCCGATGTCCGCGCCGCGCCCTTCGTGCGCCAATTGGCAAAAGAGAAAGGCGTCGACCTGGCACAGGTCACGGGCAGCGGACCTGGCGGACGGATCACCAGAGCCGATGTCGAAGCCGCCGCCTCGCCCGCGGTGGCGTCATCGTCGCCGGCGGCGGCCGCGCCCTCGGTCGACGGGGAGCGGCGTATCAGCGTGGTGGGGATCCGCAAGGCGATCGCCCGCCAGATGGTCCGATCCGTATCCACGATTCCGCAGTTCACCGAGTTCGCCGTCTTCGACGCCACCAACCTGATGGCGGCCCGAGAGAAAGGCAAAGCGAGCGGTCATCCGATGACGCCTCTCCCCTATTTCATCGCGGCCGTGGTGAAAGCCGTTCAGGCCTTTCCCCTGATGAACAGCGCCTGGGACGAGAGTCGCGATGAGATCATCGTCAAGCAGGCCATCAACCTGGGGATCGCGGTCAATACCGCCCAAGGGTTGCTGGTGCCGGTCCTGCGGGGCGCAGACCACCTCGAGCTGAACGCGATCGCCGAGCAGAGCGCCCAGCTGATCGAGGGCGCACGCGCAGGGACCCTGCCACCCGGCCAGATGAGCGGCGGCACCATCACCGTGACCAACGTTGGCGCCAGCGGCCCGGTCGAGACCGGTACCCCAATCATCAATCCGCCCGAATGCTGCGTCGTCGCTTTCGGCGCCATCAAGCCGCGCGCCATGGTGGTCGATGGCCAGGTCGTGGCTCGCAGCGGCGCCTGGATCTCGATCTCCGTCGACCACAGGATCGTCGACGGCGCGCTCGCCACCGAATTCCTCACCGCGCTGGTCTCAGAACTCGAGTCGATCCGTGCCTGACGAAGCCCAGCTGATCTACGACTGGAACACGGTCGACGCCCCGCCCAAGCCGGCGTACCAGGTCCAGGTTCACGACGAGACGTTGCGGGACGGCATCCAGGGCCCGTCCGTGCGAGACCCCGACATCGAACACAAACTGCGCTTCCTGCATCTGGCCGACGAGCTCGGCGTCGGATCGATCGATCTCGGCCTGCCGGCGTCGGGGCCGCGCGCCGCCGCCGACGTGGAACGGTTGGCCGAAGAAGTTCGCGACCAGCGCCTGAAGATCAAGCCGCTTTGCGCGGCGCGTACCCTCGAAGGCGATATCCAACCGGTGGTCGAGATCTCGCAGCGCGTTGGGATCCCGATCGAGGTCGCAGCCTTCATCGGCTCCAGTCCGATTCGCCAGTACGCCGAGGGATGGACCATCGAGCAGATGATCGAGAACACCCGCAAGGCGGTGCGCTTTGCCCGACAGCATCAGCTGCCGGTGCTCTACGTGACCGAGGACACCACCAGGGCCCAGCCCGACACGCTCCGCCAATTGTTTGGTACCGCGATCGAGGCCGGCGCGGCGCGGGTGGCAGTCTGCGATACCGTTGGCCACTCGACGCCGGACGGCGTCCGCGCCGTGGTCGGCTATGTGCGACGGATGCTGGACGAGATGAAGCCTGATGCAGGGCTCGACTGGCACGGCCACAGCGACCGCGGGCTGGGCGTCATCAATGCGATCGATGCGGCGCTCGCCGGCGCCGACCGGATTCATGGCTGCGCGCTCGGCCTCGGCGAGCGCGTCGGGAACACTCACCTCGACCTCTTGCTCGTGAACTTTCGCTTGCTGGGCTGGATCGATACGGATCTGACCAAGCTTCGGGAGATGGGCGAGGTGATCGCCGAGGGCACCGGCATGGCGATCCCGGCCAACTACCCCGTGCTCGGACGCGATGCCTTTCGGACGGCCACCGGCGTGCACGCCGCCGCCGTCATCAAGGCCAAGCGCAAGGGCGATGACTGGCTTGCCAACCGCGTCTACTCCGGCGTGCCGGCCGAGCTCTTCGGTTGCGAGCAGGTGATCGAAATTGGACCGATGAGCGGCGAGTCGAACGTCGTCTTCTGGCTCGAGCAGCGCGGCATCGACCCACGACCCGAGTTGGTTCGCGCCATCGTCGAGCGCGCCAAGGGCGGCAATCGGCTGCTCGACGAGGGCGAGATCTTCGCGGTCGTCAACCAGCGCGCGGCGAAGACCGGATCCTGAGTCCTTGCTCGACTAGGCCTTCGGCGGGGCGGTGCGCTCCGCCAGCCTGGCAAGGTTCACCATCACGATGACCGCCAGGATGGTGACCAGGATCGCGTAAATGAAAAGCGAAACGATCTGTCCCCCGGTGCCAAAAATCTGCTTGACGAGCGCGGTGATCGCGCTGTTCCAGGCGAGCGCCGCGACCACCCCGAAGGCCGCCGACGCCAGGGCAATCATGGTCTGTAAATACGCCGCACGGTTCGACACCTGAGCCTCCTATTCGTCCAGGATCTGCGTCTTGTCTAAATTCTGGCTGAGCATGACCCCAAAACCCAAATTTCGAGGGCGCATCGCTTAGATCGAGACATCGAACCGCTCGGGATCCCATGTGATCCCCAGCGACGACGGCCCGGCCATGTAGCCGAGCAGCGCCGATGATGCGACCACCGCCGGGCTCGCCAGGTAGCCGAGGCCGCCAACGCCCATCCGGTTCTGCCAGTTGCGATTGAAGGACGTGATCGCGATTTCGCCTTTCTTCAGCGCATCGGGGCCCTGGCCGAAACACGGGCCGCACCAGGACTCGCGGATTTCCCCGCCGACCGATCGCAGCACCGAGGCGATCGACTCGCCGCCCAAACGGGGTTCCGGGTTTTCGATGTCGCGCTTGACGCCGCCGGATCCGGGGAAGATGACGAACTGCTTCGGCGCCTTCTCGTATCCGTGGTCGCGGCCGGAGCGGATCACCAGCGCCGCCTCGAGCAGGTCGTCATACCCGCCATTGGTGCAGGACCCGATGAAGGCCTTGTCGAAGGTGAGTTTTTCGAGCGCGACCTCGTCGGCGGGAAAGGCATTCCCCGGGGCGAATGGCTTGGCGATGAAGGGTACCAACTCGGACAGATCCAGCGTCTCGTCGATGTCCCAGGGCACATCGTCGCCAGGCTTGAACGACGGATAGGGTAGATCGCTGATGCCCATGCGGCGGTACCAGTCCAGCGTCACCTCGTCCGGGGCGAAGATGCCGTTCTGGGCTTCGGCTTCGGCCATCATGTTCGCGACCGTGTTTCGATACGGGATGGGCAGTTGCCGGTCGGCATCGACGAACTCGACGCTCATGCCTTGCGCCTGCGCCTTGCCCCAGCGGCGCAGCAAGGCCAGGACGACGTCCT
>DASWBA010000061.1:0-3191 GCA_036390825.1 Candidatus Dormiibacterota bacterium | reverse complement strand
ATCCGTTCCGCCGGCGCGACCACGATGTTCTGGGAAACCTTCCTGCGCGACCTGAAAGAACGCGGGCTCGACAGCCTGGAGGTGGTGACGTCGGACCAGGTGGCCGGCCTGATCGCCGCGCTGAACGCCACCTATCCAGGTGCGCACTGGCAGAGGTGCCTGGAAAGCTTCATCACGCAGGCGCTCGCCATGGTGCCGGCGGAAGGTCGACCGGCAGTGGAAGCCAGCCTTCGTGGGGCGTTCGCCAAACCGGACGCTCAGGGTGCGGTGGCGGCTCTCGCCGGCGTGCGGGCGCGCTTTTTGTTCGCCTTCCCCGAGCTGGTGGCGGCGCTCGAGGCCCCCGCCGGCGCGCTCCTCACCTATTACCAGCTGCCGATGAGGGATCGTCGCCTGGTCGCCTCACTCAATGCCCTCGCCTCGCTGCAGCGTGAGCTTCGGCAAGCCTGCCAACTGGTAGGAATTTTCCCCCACCAGCAGGCCTTACTGCGGCTGGCCGGCATCATCCTGCAGGAGCGGTCGGACGAGTGGGTCGCGTATCCGCAGCGGCCCCGACGCCGACCTAAGGGAGGAGCGGTGGGAGCGTGGGCAGGCTCGGCGTGGGCGTCGCGATTGGCAGCGTAGGCGTCGCCACCGGAAGGCTTGGCGTCGGTACCGGGAACGTCGGCAGGCTGGGCGTGGGTACCGGTAGGGTGGGCAGCGGCGTCCCCGACCCGATGGGCGTCGGCGAGGGACCGGGTCCACTCGGGCTGGGGCGCACGGATGGACCTGGGCTCGGCCGCGCCTGATCGCGGGAGGCGTCTGCCGTGATATCCGGTGACAGCGGTGCGAGCTGCTGCGGGCTCTCCGCCCGATAATCGGCGACCAGCGGCCCATGCACATTGGTCGTCAACCGGCGAAGGTCCGGTGACCAGCCGCCCACGAGGGCGGCGATCCAGAAGAGCAGCAGGACCGCCGTTGCCACGACCGTCCATCGCGTCCAGCGAACCGTGCGGCTCATGCGACGTCATCCAGCCGGATGTCCGAGGCATGCGGCGCCGGCTTCTTGCCCATCTCTTCGAGCCGCGCGAAGATCGAGGCCTTCCTCGCCATGAATGCCGCCACCACGTCAGGGTCGAACTGGCGACCGGATTCACTTTCGATGGCGCGGGCGGCGAACTCGAAGGAAAAACTCTTTCGATAGGGGCGGTCCGAGGTCATCGCATCGAAGGCGTCGGCCACGGTGACGATCCGCGCCAGTAGCGAGATGGCGGTGCCCTTCAACTGGTCCGGGTAGCCTTCGCCGTCCCATCGCTCGTGGTGGTGGCGGATGGGGTCGAGGCTGGGTTGCAGAAAGGGGACGTCCTTCAACATCTCGAAGCCGATTACCGGATGACGCCGAATGGCGGACCACTCCTCGTCGTTCAGCGGTCCCTTCTTGCCCAGGATGGCGTCGGTGACCCCGATTTTGCCGATGTCGTGCAGGAGGCCGGCCCGGCGCAGCACCGTCACGTCCAACGTCGACAGTCCCATACCCTCGGCCAACTCCTGACTGACGGCAGCGACGCGGGCGGAGTGCTCGAAGGTGTACGGGTCGCGGGCATCGATGGCGCGAGCCAGCGCCTCGAGGTTGCGGAAGTAGGCCTCCTCGCGCGCCCGGATCTGTGCCTCCAGCGCCGCCGTCATGGCGTTGAAGCTTTGCGCCAGGTACCCGATCTCGTCGGCCGATTCGATCGCGACGCGGCGGCTGTAGTCGCCGGCCGACACGATCGCCATCGACGCCACCAGGTGATCGATGGGGCGGGTGATCCGGTCCGCCAGGGCGAGGCCGATCAGGATCGTGCCCAGGGCGATGGCACCAAACAGCACCACCAGGACGAGGCGGATGGCGTTGAGGGAGCTACTGAAATCAGCCGCGGTCGCGGCAACCCCGAAGTAGCCCAGCGTATTGCCGCGCATGCTCCAGTCGTTGATGAGCAGGCGGTATGGATGGCTCTGCCACTCCGTGGCGATGCGCACCGGCGTGTCCGGCGTCACCGCGCGCCTGATCTCGGGGGACAGCGATGGGATACCGGTCAACGAGCCGGCGAGCAGCTGGCCGAACGGGTCGAAAAATGCAACCACGTTCGAGCTCGAGCCGGGAATGGTTTGCACGATCTCCGCGAGAGATTCGCCCAGCAGGACCGCGCCGACGACGGTGGGCGCCTGGGTCTCGGTCCAGATCGGTGCCACCCAATACAGCATTGGAGGCGTCTCATTCGAGAGGAAGAGATATTTGTCACCGAGCGAGTCGCGGGCCCCTGCCAGCGCGTGTTGAACCGCGGCCTGTCCCGTATAGCCGGAGCCGCCCGCAACCGCCTCCACCGTCGCACCGTTACGGCGCAGGGCGACCAGCTCGCGCCCGCCGGTGTTGAGGAGGCGGAGCACCAGGTGCTCGGGTTGCGCGTTGCCGACGATGGGACCGAGGAGTCGCTCGGCCGCCGCGCCATCGCCGCGCCCGGTGGCGGTGGCGATGCCCGCCGTATCGGCGGCGGCTCGCAACTGCTGCAGTCGGTCGTTCTCCAGGGTCGCGAGCCGATCGTTGGTGCGCAGCGAGTTCTGGACCAGGCTGTTATCGGCCGCCCCTTCGACGGAGCCACCAACCTGGGCGCTGACGACCGCGATGCCCACCAGGCCGATGAAGAGGACGAGCACGATGAAGGGCAGAACGATACGGCGCCGGAGTGACGGGTGTCTCAGCATGGCTCTTTTGCCCACTCCTTCGCGTGCCCTGTCACATAGCAACGTCACCAATTACCTCTCCTTGCCTAGGTAAGTCCGCCTATTCCCGCCATCAGGAGATCGAGCGGTGCGTTTGCAGGATCTAATAACGCTGCGATCGGGGCGCGATCGGCGAGGCAGCGCTGGCTAGTGTCGAGTCATCCCCTCGTGGAGGTGTCTCGATGAACAAACTCATGATTACGTTGTTGACGGCGCTCGCGACCGTCCCGCTCGTCGGCCTGGCGGCCATTGCGGCGACGGCTCCCGTTTTTGCCGATACGCCGGGCGTCGCACCAACCTGCTTCCCGCAATCGGCGAACCCGCACCCGACCGCCCCGGCCGGACAGACAACCGACACGCTCTTCTGCACGCCGACGAACTCCAGCGGTTCGGGTACCGGTGGCAGCGGTTCAACCGGGTCTGGTGCTGGTGCTAAAACCGGCGGTGGCTCGACA
>DASWBA010000060.1:0-13043 GCA_036390825.1 Candidatus Dormiibacterota bacterium | reverse complement strand
CGCCGAAGAACCACGCGTCGACGCCGCCCGAGTGACCGAGCTGGCCCAATCGCTCGAAGCCGAGCTTGCCCGTTTGATCGTGGGTCAGAAAGAGCTCCTCCGCGACACCGTGATCGCGTTGATCGCCGGCGGCCACGTCCTGCTCGAGGGGGTCCCCGGGCTGGGCAAGACGGTCCTCGTTCGTTCGCTCGGCCAGGCGCTCACCATGAGCTTCTCGCGCATCCAGTTCACGCCCGACCTGATGCCCGCCGACATCGTCGGCACCAACGTCATCGGCGACGAGGCCGGCCGCCGCGAGTTCCATTACCAGCCCGGGCCCATCTTTGCCAATCTCGTGCTCGCCGACGAGATCAACCGGGCCACCCCCAAAACGCAGAGCGCCTTGCTCGAGGCGATGCAGGAGCGTACCGTTACCGTCGGCACCCAGACTCGGCCGCTGCCCTCGCCGTTCTTCGTGCTCGCCACCCAGAACCCGATCGAGCTCGAGGGGACATACCCGCTGCCCGAGGCGCAGCTCGATCGATTCTTCTTTAAAGTGCTCGTGCCCTTCCCCAGCGAGGACGATCTGCTCGAGATCGCGCGCCGCACCACCGGCGAGTCGACACCACAGCTCAAGCCAGTGGCGGATGCGAAGGCCGTGCTTGGGGCGCAGCGCGTCGCGCGTGAGGTCCCGATCGCCGAGCACGTGCTCGGCTACGCCGCCCGGCTGATCACCGCCACTCATCCCGACCGCACCCAGCTCGACGGCGTGCGCCGCTACGTCCGCTGGGGCGCCAGCCCGCGCGGGATGCAAACGCTGATCCTCGCGGGGAAAGTCCGCGCCCTGCTGGAAGGCCGCTACAACGTGGCCTTCGACGATCTCAATGCGGTGGCGGCACCGGCGCTGCGGCACCGGATTTTTCTACAGTTCGAAGCCGAGGCCGACGGGATCGCGGCCGACAAGATCATCAGCGACATCCTGGAGCAGACGCCCAAGGAACCCGGCCGGGAGTAGGCCGGGATGGGAATGGTCCCCCTGCTGGAGCCCGCCCTGCTCCGCCGGCTCGAGGCCCTGGCCTTGCAGGTACGGCGCGCGGTCAGCGGCCAGATGGGCGGCGAGCGCCGCTCGCGGCGGCGCGGTCAATCCGTCGAGTTCGCGGACTACCGCAATTACACCCCCGGCGACGATTTTCGCTTGATCGATTGGAATGCGTATGCGCGCCTCGATCGCTTCATGCTGCGGCTCTTCGTCGCCGAAGAGGAGCTGCCATTGAGTCTCTTCGTCGACCTCAGCGGGTCGATGGACTGGGGCAAGCCCAACAAGGCGGAGACCGCGCGACGGCTCGCCGGCGCGATCGCCTACGTCGCCCTCGCCGCGCTCGACCGGGTGCGCCTGACGGTGTTCGCCGAAGGTGAGACCTCGGGTGGCGCACCGAGCCGCGGCCGGCGGGCGGCGACCACGCTCTTTTCGCGCTTGCAATCGTTTCCCGCCGGCGGCGTCACGAACTACGAGAAGCTGGTCTGGCCGATCGACCGCCAGCGGCCGGGCATGACGGTCTTGATTACCGACGGACTCGGCGAGTCGCCACTCGATCCCGCGTTGCGGGCGCTGCAACGAGCCCACCAGGAAGGCGCCGTCCTCCAGCTGCTCGCCCCGCAAGAACTGACGCCCGACTGGTCCGGCGACGCCCGGCTCAAAGATGCCGAGACCGGCGTGGAGCGGGAGTTCACCGCGACGCCGCTCACCCAGGGCGGTTATCTGAAGCTGCTGACGCAGCGGACCGATGAGATCGAGCGCGCCGCCCACCGCCGCGGTCTGCGTTTCGCCCGGCTCTCGACCGCGGAACCCATCGATGCGATGGTGCAGATCACCCTGCGGCGGATCGGTTTACTCGCATGACCGTCCTCGCCCCATTGGCCGCCGTGTTGGCGCTGACGCTGCCGGCCATCGTCGCCCTCTACTTTTTGAAGATCCGCCGGCCAACTCGGGTGGTGCCGGCGCTGCATCTCTGGCCGAGCCAGATCCGCGACCGCCAGGCGAATGTCCCGTGGCAGCGGCTACGGCCCAGCTGGCTGCTCTTTCTGCAACTGCTCGCGGCCGCCGCCCTGGTCGCCGCCGCGCTCCAGCCGGTGCTGCCGGCCGGGGCTTCGCTCGCCCGTCACAGCATCGTCCTGCTCGACGCCTCCGCCTCGATGCAGGCGACCGACGTCACGCCATCGCGACTCGCGGATGCGAAGCGGCAGGTCAACGCCCTGATCGACCAGCTCGGACCGCAGGACCGGATGACGGTCATCGCCGTTGGACCGACGTCGCGAATCATCGCCTCGGTCACCGGCGACCACGACGCGCTGCACCGCGCGGTGAACGGCATCACGGCCAGCAACGGCGCCGCCGATCTATCTTCCGCCCTGGCATTGGCGGCCGGGCTGGTTCGGTCGGGCGACGATGCGCGCGCCTACCTGTTCTCCGACGGCATCGTAGACCCGCTGCGCTCGTCGTTCGCCGCCGGCCTGCCTTTTCCCGTGGAGTATCACCGGGTCGGAGTTTCGGGAGAGAACGTCGGGCTGACATCGCTGACGGTACGCACCAGCGCCCAGACGCGAGCGGCCTACCTGCACCTGCAAAATTTCGGTCAGCAAGCCCGATCGGTCAGCCTGGAATGGCGCGCCGACTCGCACCTGCTCGACGTCCGGCCGCTGACGCTGCCGCCCGGCCAGGGGCAGGACCTCGTCCTGCCGGTTCCGTCGGACGCGACGTCGGTAACGGCTCGCCTCGCCGCCGGCGACATCTTCGCCGTCGATGACACGGCCACCGCCGTCGCCCGCACCCCGCGCGCCTTCAAGGTGCTGCTGGTGACGCCGGGCAACGTGTTTCTCGAGCAGGCGTTGCGCCTGCGATCGGACTTTCAAGTCGATGTGATCGCGCCCGCCGCCTATCACCCCGGTTCCGCCTATGCGATGACGGTGTTCGACCGGTTCGCTCCGCCCGCCTTGCCCGATGGTCCGGTCCTGATGGTCGATCCACCGGCCGGCTCGGCACTGGCCGGCGGGGCTGCGGTCGGCATCGGGCGCGTCCGCGCCGTCGACGCCGGCGACCCGCTGCTCGCCAACGTCGATTTGCAAGATGTCCATGTGGCGCGCAGCGAGGACCTGCGCGCATCGACCTTCGGGCGGCCCTTGATCGGCAGTCTGCAGACACCGCTGGTGCTGGTTCGTGACGAGCCGTTCCGCCAGGTGCTGATCGGCTTCGACCTCCACGAATCCGACCTGCCGCTTCGGATCGCGTTCCCCATCCTGATGCAGAACCTCAGCGAGTGGATGCTGCCGCCAAGCGTGCCCAGCCACAGCTTCCACCCGGCCGAGCCGGTGACCATCGTGCCCGAGCCCGGCGCCACCTCCGTCAGCGTGATCCGGCCCGATGGCAGCCGCCGGACGCTGGCAACCGGCGCCATCGCCAGCTTCGCTGAGACCGATCCGACCGGTCTCTACACCGTGGAGCAGGTGATCGCCGGCCAGGTGCAGCGCTCATGGTTCAGCGTGAACCTGTTCTCCGACTCGATCTCGCAGCTCAAGCCGCCCGATCGGCTGACGCTGCCGCCGACGCGGGCCGTCGCCGTCCAGACCACGCATCGCGGTCAGCTCGAGATCTGGCCGTGGATCGCGCTGGCGGCGCTCGCGGTCATCAGCGCCGAATGGCTGGCGTTCCACCGTGGGCTTTGACGTTACCCGCCCCCTGTTCCTGGGGGCGGGCCTCCTGGCGCTGGCGGTCATCGTCGTCATCTGGCGCGTGTTTCCACCGCCGTTACCGCCGCGACGCGCGCGGCTCTCGCTCGGCCTGCGCACGCTGATCGTGCTGCTGCTCACCGCCTCGCTGGCCGGATTCCAGGTGCAGACGACGCCCAGCCGGCAATCGCTGCTGGTCGCTGCCGACCTCTCGGCCAGCGTGCAGAGCGCGCTCGACAGCGAGGCCGCCATGGTCCGACAAATCCTGCAGCAGCGTCGGGGCGACGACCGCGCCGGCGTCGTCAGCTTCGGCCGCGACCCGCAGGTCGAGGTCAACCTGGGGACGGACCCACAGTTTGGTGAGTTCCAGAGCCAGCCCAACCCCCATTACACCGACCTGGCCGCCGCGCTGCAGCTGGGCGGCTCGATCCTTCCCGATGACAGCCGCCGGCACATCGTCCTGATCAGCGACGGGCGCGGCAACCTCGGTGACGCCGTCGGCGAGGCCCGCCTGCTTCGCGCCGAAGGCGTGCGCGTCGACACGGTGGCGCTGCCCGTACCCCTTGGTGCCGAGGTCTATGTCGACCGGCTCGACGCCCCGCAGACGTTGACCCAGGGGCAGCAGGCGGACGCGCAGGCGCTGATCGTCAGCAATACGACCACCCACGTGACCGCACGGTGGTATCTGGACCGCACGTTGGTCAACACCGTCCCGCTCGACCTGGGGCCCGGCGAGACGACGATCAAACAGACGGTCACGCCGAGCCAGCCCGGGTTCCACGCGGTGCGTCTCGTGATCGATCCGGTGCGCGATACCTACGCGGAGAACAACCTGGGCGAGGCACTGATCCAGATCGTGGGACCACCCCGGGTGCTGCTGGTCGAGAACACGCTGGGCGAAGCCGCCAGCCTCGAGTCGGCCCTGCGCTCGACCGGCATCGGGACTGCGGTCGTGACCCCGGAGCAGCTGCCGCGATCGGCGGCGGACCTCGCCGCCTACCAGGCCGTCGTCCTCGTCAATATCCCGGCCGCGAGCCTGGGCGGCGATGGCATGGCCCTGCTGCAGGCCTCGGTGCGTGACCTCGGCACCGGGTTGGTGGTCATCGGCGGCGCCGACAGCTACGGCCCCGGAGGCTATGCGGGCACGGCGCTCGAAACCACGCTGCCGGTTCAGATCCAGCTGCCCCAGGACATGCAGAAGCCACCGGTCGCCGTCATGCTCGCGCTGGAGTCGACCGAGAGCATGCAGGGCGACCAGGTGTTGCGCGGCGCGGCGGAGTCCGTCGTCGACCAGCTCACGCCGCGCGATTTGGTCGGGGTCACCAGCGGCAACATGGGCGCCGTCGTGGTCCCGCTCGCACCACTGACGGACAAGGCCGCCATCAAGAAAAAGATCGAGGCGATGAGCCTGGGCGATCCTCCCAGTTACACCCCCGACCTGAACGCGGCCGACCAGGCCCTGTCGCACGCGACCGCCGCCATCAAGCACGTGATCCTCTTTGGCGATGGCGACGCCCTCGACAATTACCAGCCGGTGATCACCGCGATGCACGGGCACGGCATCACGGTGTCGACGGTTGCGATCGCATCCAATGCGTCTGATGCGGCGACCATGCAGGCGATGGCAGGCTGGGGGCACGGCCGCTTCTACCAGAGCAATAGCCTGTCGGACGTGCCACAGATTTTCTTAAAAGAGACGCGCGAGGCGCTCAAGCCCTGGATCGTCGAGGGCCGCATCGCGCCCCAGCTCGCCTCATTGGCCGACGTCATTCCCGGCGTGCCGCTGGACAGTTTTCCGACCCTGACCGGCTACGTCGCGACCACGCCGCGTGCCGCCGCCGATGTCGTGCTGAAGAGCCCGCAGGGCGACCCGCTGCTGGCGACCTGGCAGTACGGCCTCGGCCGGGTCATCGCCTGGACCAGCGACGCCCAGGGACGCTGGACCGCCGGGCTGCTCCAATGGCCGTCGGCCAATCGATTCTTCGGCGATCTCGTGCACGCCAGCTTGCCCCAGCCCGGAGATCCTGCGCTGCAGGTCGAGACCCGCGTTCAGGGCGACCACACCCACCTTCTGGTGACGGCGCCGCCAACCTCGGGCGCCACGGTGACGGTCAACGCCCTCACCCCGGATCTGGCCGACACCAGCATGATCCTGTCGCCGACCGGGCCCGGTCGGTTCGAGGGCGACCTGCCGACCGACCAGGTGGGCAGCTATCTGCTGCACGTGAGCGAGTCGGCCGGCGGCGTGGTTCGCCATACGACGACCACCGGGCTGGTCGTCCCCTACTCACCGGAGTACCGGGATCTCGGGACCGACGTCGCCACCCTCAAGGCGATCGCCCAGGCGGGAGGGGGCGTGCTGTTGACGGACATTTCGCAGGCCTTCCGGGTTCCGGTGCCGACCGTGCGCGCCGCCCTCCCGATCGGTGAGCTCCTGCTGGTGCTGGCGATTCTCCTCTTTCCGGTTGACGTGGCGCTGCGGCGCCTGATCTTCCGGCTGGAAGACATGCCCGCCTGGCGAGCGGCCGTGGCTCGCCGGCCGGTGCCCGCCGTCCCCGCCGAGGCCACCGTC
This sequence comes from Candidatus Dormiibacterota bacterium, assembly GCA_036390825.1. Classification (GTDB taxonomy): domain Bacteria; phylum Chloroflexota; class Dormibacteria; order CF-121; family CF-121; genus CF-13. The sequence goes on along the minus strand of DASWBA010000060.1, from coordinate 6,769 downwards.
ACCCGTCTGAAGGAGCGAGTCGATGGGATTCGCGCCGCGCGCGCCGCCCAGCCACGGGCGCCGAAGAAGCCACCGGAGGATCCGACCGGCGATCTGCTGGCGCGGCGTCGCCGGCGCTGAAGCGTAGCCTGCGTTTATCCGCAACCCCGTAAACTAGCCACCGATGTTCCCCGGAGCTTCGCTGATCGTGACGCTGATCAACCTGTTCATCCTGGTCTTGATCGTGCGCGCCATCTTCTCCTGGTTTCCGGGAATGCTCTACACCCAGGCGGGCCGCTACATCCTGCTGGCCACCGAGTGGTACCTGGCGCCAATCCGGCGCGTCATCCCGCCGGTGGGCGGCCTCGATCTGTCCTTCCTGGTGGGCATCATCATTCTTTATGCGCTCGCCGCGTTCATCGGCTCAGGCAACCTGGTCGCCACCCTGATCCTGATCGTCGGCTACGCACTGGTCTTCATCATCATCCTGCTGCTGGTCCGGATCTTCTTTGGTTTCTTCCGAATGGATCCCTGGCACCCGATCACGCAGATGGTCATGCAGAGTACGGAGCCGTTCGCGCGACCGTTCCGTGGTTGGTTTCCTCGTCGCCCTGGGGTATTCGATTGGGCGCCGGTGGCCGCTTTTGTCGTGGTACTGGTCGTCTACCTGTTCGTCAACAGTCTGAACCGCTTCGGGATCGGCTAAGCGGCAGCCTCGTCCGCCCGCGGACGCCGTCGACGTTCACCACGCCGGTAGATGAGGTCGAGAAATTGCTCCTTGGTCAAGTCGCCCTTCCGGATGATGGCCTGGATGCTGCTCTGAAGCCGCTGGCGATCAGCGAGCGTGATGTTCTTCGCGGTGTAGATCAGAATCGGGATCTCGGCGGTCGCTGCATCAGCGCGTATTGCGGAGACGACCTCGAAACCGTCGACCTCGGGCATCATCAAATCGAGAATGATCAGGTCAGGCTTGCGCGTGCGAGCCAGCTTGATCCCAGCGGCTCCGTCGTTGGTCGATAGCACATCGATGCTGAACGGTTTGAGCATCGCCTGCACCAGCCGCGTGTTCCTCGGGTCATCGTCGATCACGAGCACGCTCGTCGGCATCTTTTGCGCCCGCCGCCGGTCGGCGAGCAGGTCGTACTTGGCCATGACTTGTAAGACCTGCTGACGATTGAGCGGCTTCTTGAGGAAGTCGACCTGACCCATGCTCACGCCCAGCTGCTCCTCGTCGTTCTTGGCGGTGAGCACGACCGGGATGTCCCTGGCCCGTGGCTCGCCACTCAGGTCGTCGACCAGCTTTTGGGCTCCGTTCGGCGGTAGATCCGTGTCGACCACGATGGCGAGCGGCTGCAGCTCGACGGCCCGCTTCAGGCCTTCGGCGGCGTCGGCCGCGAACTCCACGCGATATCCGGCTCGGCTGAGCAAGGCTTCGAGGCGATCCCGGACGGTTGGATCCGCCGCCGCCACCAGCACCGGGGACGCACCCGGTGGCGAGGCGAGGACCCCATCACCAGCGGATTCGCCCATGGGGCCGGCGTCACCCGGCGGAAGCGTCAGTCGGTTCATGTAGCCCACCAGCTGGACACCGCTGGCCTTGATGTGCTCCAGAAACTCCTGGCGCTCCACTCCGGAGGCCCGGTTGCCAGCCTCGTCGAGCAACACCTCAGCGAAGCCAACGATGGCATTCAGCTGCGAGTAGACGTGGTGACTCTGTTCGGGCGTAAGCGTGACGCGCCCGGCGCCGGTCCGAAGGGTCTTTACCTCGTCCTGGAGCTTCCAGACTTGCGCTTTCCACTGCCGATCCCGCTCCTGGCTGAGGGTCAAGGTGGTGCGAGCCTCCTCGAGCTCGGCGGCGAGTTGCTGCTTGTCAGCCGTCAGCCTGTCGCGTCGGGCGCTCCAGTCCGCGGCCAGCTTGGTGGTCTGGCTGGTGATGTCGGCATACAGGGCGCTGAGCTGCTCGCGCTCCTCGTGCAGGGTGGCCAGTTGCGCCTCCTGAGCCTTGATCCTCGCCTGCAACGCCTGGTTGTCCGCACTGAGGGCGTCGTGAGCCTTGCGAAGCCGTTCGGCGTCCGCAGCCAGCTGGCTCTGCTGGGCCCGCCCCTGGCTGAGCTCGCTACGCGCCTGGCTCAGTTCGCCGCGTGCCTGGGTGAGCGCCGCCACCTGATCGGCAAGATCGCGCGTCATGCGGTCGTGCAGGGCAACCAGCTCGGTCAGAAGCTGCTGACCGCGGGCCGGCAGATCCTGGCGAGAGGGCGACCCGGACGGCTCGTTGGCCACGCCGGTACAACGTTCCGGAGGCCCGGCGCTGGCGGATGATCCGTGCCGGGTTCTAGACCCCGGCAGGCGTCCCGACCAGCGTCCGTGGCTGCCGGCCGGCGTTGACCTGGCGCTCGGGCGCGCGTCGCCGGATCACTTCCAGGCGCCAGACCGGGCGCGAGAATAGCCCATCGATCTCGCGCTGGGCGCGGTCACCGGCCAGCCCGCCGCCCTGGACCCGGAACTTGTCCCCCAGGTCCATGTCGACGACCTGATCGGCGCGTTGCAGGTGGAGCACGACCCGGTCGGGGCCGCCGCAGCGGCCCAGGATCTCCTGGAGCTCGGCCATCTGTTCGGGAGTGGCCTCGGCAGGAACATCCAGGTGTACCACCTGGTTGCGCACCCAGGTCTCGTGACCGGCATCGTCGAAGGCGAGGATCTCGTCGGCGATCACCTTCGCCACCTCGCCGCGCTCCTCGTCGTCACCCGAACCGAGCCGCGCGTCGACCTTGCCGCGCACGATGACGACGTTATCGGACAGCAGAAGATGGCGTCGCTCCTCGAAGACCCGCGTGAAGACGATGACCTCGATGGTCGCGGTCAGGTCCTCGAGCTGGACGAATGCCATCGGCTTGCCGGACTTGGTGACGATGGGCCGGACTGACTTGATCACGCCGCCGATCCGGACCTCGTAGTCCTCCATCTCCGGAGTGACCTGGTTGGCGTAAGTGTCGACTCTGGCGTGGAGCTCCTGCTCGATCCGCCTCAATGGGTGATCGGACAAATAGAGCCCGAGTAGCTCCTTTTCGCCCTTGAGGCGCTCGTCGTCGGGCATCGGCGGCATGGCGGACACCAGGCCGGCTGACGGATCCTCCATCTCGTCGGCGTCGGGCAGCATGCCGAACAGGTTCGTCTGGCCACTCTCGCGCTCGCTGATGATCTGCGCCGCGCGGTCGCTGACGCGGTCGATGCTGGCGAAGAGCCGGCCCCGCTCGCCCAGGCTGTCGGTGGCGCCCGACCGGATCAGGCTCTCGAGCACGCGCTTGTTCATCTCGCGCGGATCGACCCGGACGGTGAGATCGAGTAACGACTTGAATGACCCGTTCGCCCGACGCTCGGCGAGCAGTAGCTCGATAACGTGAACGCCGACATTCTTGATCACGGCGAGCCCGTAGCGAATCTTCCCGTCCTGCACCGTGAACCCGGCTTCCGAGCTGTTGACGTCGGGCGGGAGGACCTCGATGTCGCGCGCGTGGCAGTCGAGGACGGTGGCCGCGACTTTGTCGTAGTTGCCCGCCTCGTTGTTGAGAAGAGCCGCGAGGTACTCGAGCGGATAGTTCGCCTTCAGGTACGCGGTCTGGTACGAGATCACGGCATAGGCGGCGCTGTGCGACTTGTTGAACCCGTAGCCGGCGAAGAAGGCCATCAGATCGAAGACCTCGATCGCCTTCGCCTGGGTCACGCCGCGCTCGACCGCGCCGGTGATGAACTGGGCGCGCATCTTCGCCATCTCATCCTTCTTCTTCTTGCCCATCGCGGCGCGCAGCACGTCGGCTTCTCCGAGGGTGAAGCCGGCCAGCTGGGAGGCGATCTGCATGACCTGTTCCTGGTAGACGATGACGCCGTAGGTCGCTTTGAGGATTGGCTCGAGCTGCGGCAGCGGGTAGACGATCTCCTGCTCGCCGTGCTTGCACTTGATGTATTGATCGACCAACCCGCCCTCGAGCGGCCCCGGGCGGAAGAGCGCGATCATCGCGGTGATGTCATCGAACGTGGTCGGCCGCATGTCCTGGCACAGGCGGCGCAGCCCGGCGGACTCCAGCTGGAACACGCCGTTGGTATCGGCCGCCTGCAGCAAGCGGAAGGTCGCCGGGTCGTCCCAGGGGATCGACGCCAGGTCCAGCTTGAGGCCGCGGGTCTGTTCCAGGTTCTTCAAGGTGTCTTCGATCACCGACAGGTTCCGCAGACCGAGAAAGTCCATTTTCAACAGGCCAATTTTTTGCACCGCGTTCATCTCGTACTGCGTCATCACTGCGCGCTTCTCCTGGCCGTTCTTGTCACCGCGCGTGATGCTGGCCTGCAGCGGCAGGTAGTGCTGCAACGGCTCGGGCGTGATCACGATGCCGGCGGCATGCGTCGAGGCGTGGCGGACCAGGCCCTCCAGCTTGCGCGCATTCTTCAGCAGCCGTTCGTAGACCGGGTCCTTTTCGGCCTGCGCAAGTTCGGGCACCATCTGGATCGCCTTGTCCAACGTCATGTTGAGCGTCGGCGGCACCAGCTTGGCCAGGTGGTCGACCTCGCGAAGCGGCACGTCGAGGGCGCGTCCCACGTCACGGATGACCGCGCGGGCCTTCATCGTGCCGAATGTGATGATCTGCGCCACGTGATCCTGCCCGTATTTCTGCCCGACGTAATCGATGACGCGGTCGCGATTCCGGTCATCGAAGTCGACGTCGATATCGGGCATCGAGATCCGCTCCAGGTTGAGGAAGCGCTCGAAGATCAACCCGTGCTGGATCGGATCGAGCGTCGTGATGCCCAGTGCGTACGAGATGATGCTGCCCGCCGCCGAACCGCGTCCCGGCCCGACCGCCACGCCATTCCGGCGCGCGAAGTCGATGAAGTCGCTCACGATCAGGAAGTAGGGCGCGTAGCCCATCGCCTCGATCACGCCGAACTCCATCTCGAACCGGTCGCGCACCACCTGGCCCAGCTCCGGGTAGCGTGCCTTCAGGCCCCGCTCGGCGAGGTGGCGCAGGTAGGTTTCGGCGGTCTCACCGTGCGGCACTTCGAAGCGGGGCAGGAGCGGCTTGGTGTCCAGTTCGAGGTGGCACCGCTCCGCGATGCGCACGGTGTTGGCGACGGCCTCGGGAAACTCGCGGAACCGCTCCGCCATCTCGGCCGGGGTCTTGAGATAGAACTCGTCGTTGTGGAAGCGCATCCGCTTCTGGTCGGAGACGACGGTGCCGGTCTGCAGACAGAGAAGGATGTCATGCGCCTCGGCATCGTCCTTTCGGGTGTAGTGGGAATCGTTGGTCGCGACCAGCGGAATGCCGGTGCGCTGCGAGATGCGGGCGAGGCCCTCGTTGACGCGAGCCTGCTCCTCCATCCCGTGGTCCTGGATCTCGAGGAAGTAGTCGTCACCGAACATCCGCTGGTATTCACGCGCGACCTGCTCGGCGCCGGCTTCGTCACCCTCGAGCAGGCGGCTCGCCACCTCGCCGCCGAGGCAACTCGAGAGCGCGATCAACCCCTGCGTGTGTTCGGCGAGCAACCCCTTGTCGATCCGGGGCTTGTAGTAGTACCCCTCGAGGTGCGCCAGGCTGGAGAGCTGGATCAGGTTGCGATAGCCTTCGAGGTTCTTGACCAGCAGGATCAGGTGATACGGATCGCGGTCGGCCCGCCCTTCCTTCTGGTGGCGCGAGCGGGTCGCGACGTAGACCTCCTGCCCGATGATGGGATTGATCCCGGCGGCTTTCGCCTGCAGGTAGAGATCGACGGCGCCATAGAGGACGCCATGATCGGTGAGCGCGATCGCCGGCATCCCGGTCTCGGCCGCCAGGCGGACCATCTCCGAGACCCGGCTCGCCCCATCGAGCAGGCTGAATTCCGAGTGGGTGTGTAAGTGGACGAAGCTCATGCGTTGCGTTCGAGCTTGACCACCGCTTCGATGTGGTAGGTCTGGGGGAACATGTCGACGAAAGCCACCTCCACAAGGGTATAGCGTCCGGCAGCACAAAAACGATTGACATCTCGGGCCAGCGTCGATGGGTCACACGAGATATAGACAACGCGCTGTGGCCTCAGGTTGGCCATCGCCTCGATCGCCGATTCGGCGCACCCCGCACGCGGCGGATCGAGCACGAGGACGTCGACGTCTCCTTCCAGCCCGGGGGCGGCATCTTCGACTCGGCCGCGCCGATAGCTGACATTGCCGCAGTCGTTGAGCTGCATGTTCAGCTCCCCCAGCCGCACGGCGTAGGGACTTTCTTCGATCGCGATCACGTCCGCGGCGTGCTCCGCCAGCCGCGCCGTGAGCATGCCGATCCCCGCGTAGGCGTCGACGACCCGCTCGTGGCCGTGCAGCTGCGCGAAGGCGACCGCACGCTGGTAGAGGACGTCACGCTGCCGCACGTTGACCTGGACGAACGCCTCGGGCCGCACTCGGAAGTGACGGCCGGCATCCTCCATGCCGATCGAGTCGTCGTTGAGGTTGAGCTCGGGGATCCAGCCCGCGGCCCGGGCGCCAAATCCTTTGTCGGCCGAACCCGGAGGGTAGGGTGACCAGAGAAGGTCGCTGGTCCCGGGGGCCCAGGTGAACTGCAGGGCCGTGACGCGCCCGGCCGCCGGATCCTCGGCGGCGCGCGCGAACGCCGGGAGCGCCCGCTCGATCGCCTCGACGTGGATCAAGCAGGCGTCGATCGGCAACGTCTGGTAGGTGTGCTTTCGATAGAAGCCGAGGCTGACGGTCCCGGCTCGGCGCAGGACATGGAATTCGCCGCGAATCCGGTAGCGCCAGGGGTCGTCCATC
>DASWBA010000059.1:0-6739 GCA_036390825.1 Candidatus Dormiibacterota bacterium | reverse complement strand
CTGAGACAAGGCGACTGATCAGCGAGATGGCCAGACCGCTCTTGCGGTTCGCTTCGCGTGTGGCGGTGTCGAGCCGGTTGACCGTCGTCGCATGAACCTTCACGAGGACTTCCCCATCCGCGGGGACGGGCCGCTCGACCTGTTCGAGGCGAAGAACCTCCGGCGGCCCGTACCGGTCGTAGACGACCGCCGTCATCTGGCTGATCACACGCTGATGATGATCTTTCCTTTGGCGTGGCCTTCGCCCATGTAATTGAAGGCCTCGGGCACCCGGTTGAGCTCGTAGCACCGGTCGATCACCGGGATGACTTTGCCATCGGCGAGGAGCGCCTGCAGGACCAACAGGTCAGCTTTGTTGAGCTTCGCGATGAAGAGAGCGACTTTGCGTGTACCACCGACGGATGCCAGGCGCACGCCGATGAGATGCCGGATCGTGCTGTTCCCACCCCAGACGGTGTGGGCGGAGCCTCCGGCCGCGACCAAGATGCCGGTCGGCGCGAGGACGCGTTTGCACTCCGACCAGGAGCGGTTGCCGGCGATGTCCATCAGCAGGTCGTACGACCCGCCGCGGCGGGTGAAGTCCTCTCGCGTGTAGTCGATCACGCTGTCCGCGCCGAGCGCGTCTGCGGTCGCCAGGTTTCTCGGGCTACAGACGGCGGTGACGTGCGCACCGAACGCCTTCGCGATCTGCACGGCGAAACTACCCACCCCTCCCGAAGCGCCGTTGATCAACACCTTCTGACCCTGTCGAAGGCGTCCGTGATCGCGCAACGCTTGCAGCGCCGTGAGGGCAGCCACTGGGACGGCCGCAGCCTGCTCGACGGTGAGGTTCGCCGGTTTCGCCACCACCGCGCCCGTTGCGGGAAGGGCGACGTACTCGGCGAAGGTGCTGCGATCTTTGCCACCGAATACCTGGTCACCCGGTTTGAACTCGGTGACGCTCTTCCCAACCGATTCAATCGTTCCGGCAAAGTCGGTGCCGAGCACGACCGGTTTTGCTTTGAAGCCCCCACTCAGCCAACGCGCCGCGTAAGCCACCCCCGACAGTGGGAAGAAGTCGACCGGGTTGACGGAGGCGGCATGAACCCGCACCAGCACGCCGTCGTCGGTGACCGACGGCTTAACGATCTCGTCGAGCTCGAGGACATCGGGGCGGCCCGGCTTTCGGCAGATGATCGCTTTCATGCCGCCCACGCCGTCCAACGCTGGGCGTTCACACCCACAATGAGGAGCCATAACATGAGCGACGCCTCGGCGGCGATGCCGAGGACTTCGAGCGGAGTCAGCAGCTGGTTTGCCAGTGGCGGCGAGAGAAACGTCAGCCAGCCCAAGCCGGCCAGAGCAATCAGCGCGCCGATGATTCGGGGCAGGAACGCCGACCGGAAGATCAAGTAGCCCAGCACGATCTGGAACACCCCGAAAAAGACGAGGGCGATGTAGCCGACTTGAAGGTTCAGGTTGAGAAACAGCAGCGCCAGGGCCTGCAACTGCTTCGCGTCGAAGGCTGCCAAGGATGGACTGCCTCCGAGGACCACCAGGGGCGCGAGCTGAAAGAGACTGCCGAAGGCGGTGACAGCACATCCGACCAGGCCGAAGACCATGGCGAGTAAGGCGAGGGTCCGGCTCACCGGCTTGAACAACTGGTAGAAGAGCGCCATCAGCGCGACATAGAACGCGGTCGACGTCAGGTCAAGCGCCCAACCGATCCGAAATGACGGCTGGTGCGCCATGATGTTATTGGCGGTCGCCACGGCATCGCCCGTCGCACCCGGACCGCTGATCCCCGGCGCGACGACCGCGCCGAGGATGGCCGTCACAAAGAACAGCAAGTAGACGACCCCGGTAAGCCTCGCCCGCGTAGTTGGCGAGGCTTTGGCCAGACCTTCAGTCATTTCAGCTGAGCTGGAACGGCGGGTACTTATCAGTGACCAGGAGAAACGCGTAGGCCGAGACCCGGTTGCTCCAGCGGATCACGCCGACGACGAAGCGGAAGAGATTCTCCGGGTAGCGGCCCGTGAAGATGATCGCGAACCAGGCCACCATCACGGCCACCACCGCGCCGATGACGAGGAAGAAGAGAACGATGTAATGGGGGATGGCGAGGAACCACTTGACCAGGGGCAGCCAGCGGTTCAACTGGTGAGCATCCGGATAGTCGAGGTTGAGGTGCACGCTCTGGTCCTCGTCAGTTGACGGGTAGCGATCGTCGAGCAGGGCGAGGTATGCCGTGACGCGGTTGGAGAATCGAAGCAGATTCAGGTTCCAATCAAACCACCAGCGCGGATACTTCTGGCGGAAGAGCAGCATCAGGACGATGGGCAAGAAGAGAAGGCCGACGCCGCTCGCGAAAGTCGTCGTCGTGTGATGGTCGCCGCCCTGCATGGCGTCTTGCGACAGCAGGCCGAGCAAAACGAGAATCGGGATCGCGGCGAAGATCCGTAGGGCCGTCGTCAATCGATCCAATGAACGAGTCGGGAAGTCGACGTCGAACTGTAGCGGATAGCTGGTTACCATGGGTTCCCTCCTTGGGGATCGGTGGATATCGACGTGAGGCTGATGACCTCGTGACCGCGCAAGGCTTCGAGAAAAGGCTGAAAGCTGCCGCACACCACACAGCGCAAGGTGACACCATCGATCTGGACTTCGCTGACTCCCGAGGCCCTCGTGACCTGTCGTCCGGGGGGCGCTCCGACGAAACGCACCTCCACTCGCTGCACCGGGAGCTCCCGCGTCATGGCCTCAGACTACGGAGCCGGCAGCGCGCTGAAATCCGTGGAATTACTGATCCGGTGCCGAGCCGAGCTGGGCTGTAACTCGGGCCCGTAGTAACGTCCTTGTCAGCATGGCCAGGCCCACCCGCCGGTCAGGCAACCTGCCGGCTGAGGCGACGAGCTTCATCGGTCGCCGTCGCGAGCTTGCCGAAGTTCGAACGAAGCTCAGCACCGCCCGCCTGATCACCCTGGTCGGACCCGGCGGCGTTGGCAAGACCCGCCTGGCGATCCGCATCGCGGCGCAACTCGCCCGTGGCTTCCGCGACGGCGCGTGGTGGGTGGAACTGGCCGACGTTCGAGACCCTGCCCTGGTGAGCAATGCCGCGCTTGCCGCGCTCGACCTGCGGGATCAGGCTTTCACCGAGCCGCTCGCCCTCCTCCTCTCGTATCTGAAAGACAAGCAACTGCTGCTGCTGATGGACAACTGTGAACACCTCCTGGGTGCCGCGGCTCAGGTCGCGGCCGAGGTGATCAAAGGCGCCCCGGGCGTGCGCGTGCTTTTGACCAGCCGCGAGCCACTGGCGATCGCCGGCGAGCACGTGGTCCCGGTGCCACCCCTCGAACTCCCTTCGGCGCACGCGGTTGAGTCTCTGGCTGAGCTGGGGCAGAACGAGGCGGTCATGCTGTTGACGGAGCGGGCGGCGGCGGCTTCGGGCAGCTTCGAGTTGTCGGCGGCGAACCAGGTCGCTGTCTCGGATCTGTGCCGGCGTCTCGACGGCCTGCCTCTCGCGATCGAGCTCGCGGCCGTGAGAACTCGAGTCCTGACCGTGGAGCAGATCCGCGACCGGTTGAACGACCGCTTCGGCCTGCTCACCGGGGGAGGCCGCGCGGCTCTGCCGCGACATCAGACGCTACGCACCACGATCGACTGGAGCTACGACCTACTGGCCGTTGCGGAGCGCAAGCTGCTGCAGCGGTTATGCGTCTTCGCAGGACGTTTCACCCTGGACGACGTTGAGGCGGTCTGCACCTCCGATGACGCTCCGGTAGAGGAGGCTCTGGACCTGCTCTCCTCGCTGGTCGACAAGTCACTCGTGATGAAAGAGGACGTGCAGCGTGTCGCGTGCTATCGCCTGCACGAGACCATGCGCGAATATTCCGCGCTCAAGCTCCGGGAGGCGGGTGAGGAGGTTGTACTTGGAGAGCGATGCACTGACTACTACTGGTCGAGATGCCAGCAGGCCCTCGGAGAGGCTCGCTACCGGCTGGCGGACTGGCTCCAATGGATGGACCTGGAGATCGACAACATCCGAGCCGTCCTTCGGCATTGCCTGACCGGTAGGGACACCCGCCGCGGCATCGACCTCGTCACGTCGATCGGGTGGTACTGGATCACGCGCGCGACCACGGAAGGCGTGCGCTGGCTCGACGAGCTGCTGGCCGCCGGTCCAGGAAACCCGGAGGGCCAATTCTGGGCGTACTTCCTGCGCGGATTTCTTGCCGTGCTGAAGGCGGACGCGATCGCGGCCCGGCCGCCGCTCCAACGAGCCATGGCGACAGCACGAGGGCTCGGCCAGCCCGCCCTACTCGCGCAGGCGCTGTCGATGGCGTCGATCGCCGAGAACATGGCTGGTGATGCCGGGTCCGCCCGGCCCCTGCTCGATGAGTGCGCGGTCGTCACGGCAGGCCTCGATGAGTTTCCAGCCAGAATCTCGCTGCTCCAGGCTCGAGCGCTCAACGGGTTCTTCCAGGGTGATATCGAGGAGGTCAAAGCCGCTGCATCAGCGGGGGTCCGCCTCAGTCGTGCGGCCGGTGATCTCTACAGCCTGGAAATGATGCTGCTGAACGCGGGGGGCACGGCGCTGATTACCGGCGATCTCGTGCGAGCGAAGGCCGACTACGTGGAAGCCCTGAAGATCGCGCAGCGTATCGACGACCGGGTCGCGCAGTACGCGTTGCTCGACGGGCTGGGTTGCGTGGCCGCCGGGTCCGGCCAGGCACGCCACGCCGCGCAGCTACTTGGTGCCGCGGAAACGGTCCGAACGCAGGCCGGGGCAAGCCTGATCCCCTTCCTTGCTCCATTGATTGCGATGGCAGCCGAGTCAGCGACAGCAGCCATCGGTGCATCGAAGTTCGCGGCGGAGATGAATGCCGGCAAACGATTGAGCCGCGACGAGGCAATTCGGCTGGCACTCGGGGAGCCGGCCGAGGTGGCGCCGAATGCGTCCGTCAACGGGCAGGGCCGCGATCTGCTCGGTGAGCGTGAGGCCGAGGTCGCGCGGCTGGTGGCTGATGGGCTCACCAACAAGCAGATCGGAGCCAGGCTACTCATATCGGAGCGCACGGTGGACAGTCATGTCCGCAGCATCCTGAACAAGCTCGGTTTCAACTCACGGACTCAGATCGGAGGCTGGGTGGCCTCGCGTCAGGGGGCGGGGGCGAGGTCCGTGTAGTCGTTGATGATGACGAGGTGACTCACGTTTGCCGTTACATCCAGACCCCAGCTCTTCGAGTAGGGTGTGCTGCTCTGTGAGATCACATTGCCCGAGGCATCCCTTGTGATGAAGGTGCTCGTTCCCTTTAGCGTGACGCCAACCAGCCTGGATGCCTGGCTGCTGAACTTTGGGAGGAAGAGATTGAGGCTGACCTTGTCGAAACTGTAGGTCTTCTGAACGATCTTCCCGGCGGCGATGTCGTCTTTGACGACGTCGGTGAATTCCTTGAGCCCGTCGCCGGTGGCCCCCATTTCTGCCAGTGCCAGGTCGTGAGCGCGGCGGGCTTCGGATTCGATGATGAGATCGAGCACCGCATCATGAGCCATCTGGGCCGCGTTTTTTTGCGCGGACTGATCGAAGGCCAGCACGTTCGGCGCGATGGTCACGTCTGGGATCGGCGGCAGGATCCAGAGCGGCGCCGATGCCGAGGCCGAGGTCGGCCCCGACCCCAAGGGTGGCGGGAGGGCGGCGGCCGCCGCGCTCGAGACCCAGCCGCCGATGGCGGGCCCGGCGCCAACCGTGAGCGCGAGGGTTGGCGTCGATCCATCGGCCAGCCCCGCCGCCGGCACAGGGGTGTGGGTCGATAGATCGGCGGCCACGGGAATGGTGCCAACCAGTAGCAGAGCAACGGCGAGCGCAGCCGGCAGGCGCCATCCCAGGCGACGCCTCCCGGCCCGCTGCCGGTCCCTGGCTTCGAGTGGGGACAGAAAGCGGGCCAGGGCAAAGCGGACGGCGCAGGCGATGACGAGGCTGGCCAGAATCGCGGTCTTGGTCCAGAATTCGAGCGAGGTCGGGCCGAGCAGCAGGACCGCAAGGATGGCCACGAGAATGCCGAAGGCTACCCGCGCCACCGCACCGTCGGGGACCGTTCTCGGGTCCGGGACCATGAAGAGGCCGAAGACCAGCAATTCGGGCGAGGTGACCAGGATCTGCCAGAGCTCGCGTCCGCACATCGGCGCCACATGCCAGCTGGCGACCATGCAATGGTCGGGCACCAGGGCGAGCGCGATCGCCGTAAATGCGGCAAACCCAGCCATAAAGGCCAGCTCGAGGCCGAGCAATCGCAGTTCCCACGCGATCAACAGCCCCCCGACCACCAGCACCGCGTAGGTCACAACCAGCCACGGCCCCGGCGGGATCCACCACAGATCCTGGGGCTCCGTCAACTTGGGACCAAGAGCGACGAAGGCGAGAACCAGGCCGAGGTTCGAGGGGTTGAAGATGTGCCGCCCGCGCCAACGGATCAGGTATTTGGATGCCATCGAGATAGCGACCACGCCGATAAAGATCCAGATACCGTGCGTGCTCCACCATTGGCCGTGGAGCGTTCCGGGCGTGCGCAGGATGAAGGCCGTGCTGTTGCCAGTCAGCAATCCACTCGCCGGCCACATGATGGCGCTGTCCTTGAAGAAGGCAACCCCGAACTCGATCAAGGCGCCGGTCGCGAGGCAGATCACAATCTGCGCCACCGAGAGCCGGAAGCCGAGGACCGTCTGGCCCAGCACCTGGAGCGTCACGAGAACAGCGGCGACG
>DASWBA010000058.1:0-56184 GCA_036390825.1 Candidatus Dormiibacterota bacterium | reverse complement strand
GGCGTGATCTCGCAGAGCCGGCGGGCGAGGCGGACGTAGACCTCCGGCAGCATCACCGGACCGCCCGAATGGACCAGCCGTTCGGCCTGCTCGCGGATGGCGGCGACCACCCGGGGGTGGCCGTGGCCGACGTTCATCACGCTGATGCCGGTGGCGAAGTCGACGTAGGAGTTCCCGTCGACGTCGGTCAGCGTGGCACCACTCCCCGATGCGGCGAAGACCGGCATCGAGGAGGCCATGCCGCGCGGCAGGTAGCGATCCCGCTCCGCCTGGAGTTCCCTCGACTTCGGCCCCTCCCCCATCGGAGATATCCTAAGGGTCGCGGCGAGACTTCGCCCCGCGAAAACAGGAGGGTGGATAAAAGGATGGCAACGGCAGTCAAGCGGCGGGAGATGTTCATCGGCGGCGAGTGGGTGGCCGGCTCCGGCAGCGAGGGCCAGCCGATCATCAACCCCGCGACCGGGGAAACCATCGCCGAGGTACCCAAGGGCACCGAGGCCGACGTCGATCGAGCCGTCAAGGCGGCGCGGAAGGCCTATACGGAATGGTTCGAGACCACCCCGCGGGAGCGCAGCGAGATGCTGCTCAAGCTGGCCGATGCGATCCTCGCCGATGGCGACGAACTGGCGAACATCGAGTCGGCCAACGTCGGCAAGCCTCGGGCGCTCTTCCTTTCGGAGGAGCTGTGGGTCTGTGCGGACAACCTGCGCTACTTTGCCGGGGCAGCCCGCGTCCTCGAGGGGAAGGCCGCCGGCGAGTACATGCGCGGCTATACGAGCATGATCCGGCGCGAGCCAGTCGGCGTGGTCGGCTCGATCGCCCCCTGGAACTACCCGCTGATGATGGCGATCTGGAAGATCGGCCCGGCTCTGGCGGCGGGGAACTGCGTCATCCTGAAGCCGTCCGAGTGGACGCCGTTGACCGCGCTGCGGCTCGCCGAGCTGTCCGCGGACATCCTCCCGGCCGGCGTGTTGAACGTCATCACCGGTGACGGCGAGCCCGTCGGGGCCGGCATCGTCCGACACCCCGGCGTGAATATGGTTTCGTTAACGGGCGACGTGGCGACCGGCAAAGAGGTGGCGAAGGCCGCGTCTCAGACGCTCAAGCGCGTCCACCTGGAACTTGGTGGCAAGGCGCCGGTGGTCGTCTTCGACGACGCCGACCTGGAGGCGGTGAACACCTGGGTCAAGGCCGCCGGCTTCTTCAATTCCGGCCAGGACTGCACCGCAGCCACCCGCGTCATCGCCGGGCCGAAGATCTATGACAACCTGCTGTCATCGCTGACCAAGACGGTCCAATCGGTCAAGGTCGGCAATCCCCTCGAAGAGGGCATCGACATGGGGCCGATGGTCGCCAAGGAGCAGCTGGAACGGGTCGAGGGATTCGTCGAGCGGGCACGCGAGAAAGGCGCCAGGGTGCTGGTCGGCGGCGCCCCGATCCCCGGCCGCGGCTACTTCTACCAGCCGAGCCTGGTGACCGACGTCAAGCAGGACTCCGAGATCGTGCAGAAGGAAGTCTTCGGGCCGGTCATTACGGTGCAGCGCTTCAAGGACGACAACGAGGCGATCGCCTGGGCGAACGACGTCAATTACGGGCTGGCCGCGTCGGTCTGGACGCGCGACATCGGCCGGGCGATGAATGCCGCCCGCCGGCTGCAGTTCGGCACGGTGTGGATCAACACCCACATCCCGCTGGTCAGCGAGATGCCGCACGGCGGGTACAAGCAAAGCGGCTACGGCAAAGATCTATCGATGTATTCCCTCGAGGAGTACACGAACGTCAAGCACGTGATGACGGCCGTCGACTGAACCTGAGCGTTAGGACGGCTTAGCGCCGTCGATCGAAACCTCGATGAGGGGGCTGTACTGCATCATGACGTCCACGTCGCCGCGGTTCCAGTGACGCGCGATGCCCTCGAGAACCCGGCGCCGCTCGACCGGTTCGGTGATCTCGCGAGCGGTTCCGGGCAGGTCCGCCCTGAGGCCACGTTTGAGGTGGATGGTGAGCTTCGGATTCCCCTCGAGGTTGGCGAGCCAGCTGCGCCGCTGGCGACTTGGTTGGCCGCTGATGTACAGATGGCCGTCGATGTTGTGAAGCACGATCTCGAGCCGGCGTGGCTCGCCGCTCTTGCGCCCGGTGGTCGTGATATCGATCACCGACTGCGGCCTGGATAACGTCTCGCGGACCTTGTCGTCGACCGAGGGACTTGCCATCTGCTCTTTATACGGTTACGGCAGCGCCGCCTGCTCGGCTGCATCTTCATTTGGCGCGACGACGCCCCCGCGCCCGGACACCAGGCCGCCGCTCTCCTGGGTCAGGCGCTGGGCGATGTAGACCGGGATCAAACTGGCAAGCAGCAGGACGCTGGCCACCACGTTGACCACCGGCCGCTGGTTCGGAAGACGCAGATTGTTGAAGATCCACTTGGGCAACGTGATCTCGCTGCCCGAGGTGAAGTTGGTGACGATGATCTCGTCGAACGACAGGGCGAAGGCCAGCAGCCCGCCGGCCACCAGGGCGGTGGCGATGTTCGGCAGGATCACAAAGCGAAAGGTCTGGAGACCGTCCGCACCGAGGTCGGAGGAGGCCTCGACGAGCGATGTGGACGTGCGGCGCAGCCGGGCGATGACGTTGTTGTAGACGACGACCACGCAGAACGTGGCGTGGCCGATGATGATGGTCCACAAGCTGAAGGAGAGTCCAATCAGCTGCCCGCCCAGGTTGATGGTGGAGTTGAGCGCCATCCCGGTGACGATCCCGGGGAGCGCCAGCGGGAGGATCAGCAGGAACGACACCGTTTCCCGTCCGAAAAACCGGAAGCGATGCACGGCGAAGGCCGCGAGGCTCCCGAGGATCAGGGCAATGCTGGTCGCACCGAGGCCGGCCTTGAGCGAGGTGACGAGCGCGGTTCGGACGTCCGCGTTGTTCCAGGTCGCGACAAACCATCGCGTGGAGAGCCCGGGGAGCGGCCAGGCCTGCGAGCGAGCCGGGTTGAAGGCGTAGAGCATGATCACCAGCAGCGGCACATAGAGGAAGAGCAGCACCAGGCCGGTGACCACACCCATCCCGACCTGCACCGAGCGTGGCTCGATGGCGCGCGCCCGGCTCACAGCGCCTCGAAGGCCTTCAACTGGCGAGCGATCACCAGGTAGATGGCCATCACCAGCGCCGGCACGATGGCGTAGGCGGCTGCGAATGGGATGTTGTTCGCGATGCCGACGCTCTGGTAGATGACGTTGCCGATGAACTCGGTATCACCCACGAGATCCGGCGCGATGTAGTCGCCGAGAGTGAGAGAGAAGGCGAAGATCGAGCCCGCCACGATGCCGGGGAACGCAATCGGCAGGATCACCCGCCGGAAGGTTGTCACCCAGCGCGCCCCGAGATCGGTCGAGGCCTCGATCAGAGAGTTGGGAATCCGTTCGAGCGCCGCATAGACCGGCAGCGCGACGTAGGGCAGCCACAGGTAGGAAAAGACGATCCAGAGGCTCCAGCGGGAAAAGCCGAGGTTGACGGAGCCCAGATGGAGCTCGTGCAGCGTCCAGTTGAGGACGCCGTCCCCGGACAGAATCGTGCGCCAGGCATAAACCCGCACCAGGTAGCTCGACCAGAGGGGCAAGACCATGGAGAGCAACAGAAGGAGCCGAACACGCGGGCTGGCAATGCGCGCCGCGAAGTACGCGATCGGGATCGCCAGCACGATGTCCGTGACAGTGACCGCCAGCGCGATGCCCACCGTCCGAATCGCGATCGTGGTGTAAACGGGTTCATGAATTAGGAACTGATAGTTGGTCAGACCCCAGTTCTGGACGATGGCGCCGGTGACGGAGTCCTGGCGCCAGAACGATGTGATGAAGAGGAGACCCAGCGAGCCCAGGTAGATGACCAGCATCCAGAGCAAGACCGGGCCGAGCAGCAGGGCCAGCCGAGCCGCTGGGACGCGGTAGAGGAAGCCGCCGATCGCGTGCCGAAGCCGTCGGACGGCGCTCGGGGGAGGGGCCGCGAGCCTCTCCCCCGTCCGGGTCAGCGTCTGCGCCATCGCTTACTTCGTTCCGCGGACCTCCTGCCACTTCTGCTGCCAGATGGTGTAGTCGGTGCAGGTCGCACCCCGGCTATCACCGCATTCCTGCAGCGGCGTCTTCCAGAGGGCGATGTTCTTGAGGAAGTTGTTGTCGCCGCAGTGGTAATCGCTGTCCGCGGAGTCGCCGATGTTCTTGCGGAGAATGTCACACGCTTTGGCGTTGCTCGGGGTCGCGCCGTAGAACTCGGCCACCTGATCCTGCACCGCCGGCGTCTCCGTCCACTTCATCCACTGATACATGCAATTCGGATGCTGGGCGTGCGCAGAAATCATCCAGGTGTCGGCCCACCCGGTCGCGCCCTCGGAGGGGACGACCGCGGCGACTGGTTTCTTCTCACTCTTCAGGAAGCTGACCTGGTAGGGCCAGGCGGTGCCGATGACCATATCGCCGCTGCTGAACGGGTCAGTCTCGTCGGTGGTCGCCGCCCAGTATTTCTTGATGAGGGGCGCCTGCTGCTTCAGCAGCGTGATGGCGGCATCGAGCTGCTTGGTGGTGAGCTCGTAGACATCGGTGATACCGAGGCTCTTGTTATGGGCCTTCAGGTAGAGCGCCGCATCGGCGATGAAGATCGGGCTGTCATAGGCCGCCACCTTGCCCTTGTACGGTGAGTTGGCGTCCCAGGTAGGAGCCCAGCTCGTCGGCGCCGGGTAGACGACCTGCGTGTTGTACATCAGCACGTTGGGGCCATACATGTACGGCACCCCGTAGTGATGGCCGTTGATGGTGTTGTGCCGCGGCGATTGCAAGGACTGGATGACGTCCTTGAAATCCGGAATCAAGTTGACGTTGACCTCGGCGACGTCACCATGAGCGATCAGGCGGTTGGTCGCGTCGCCGCTGGCGGAGACGCCGTCCCACTGGGTGCCGCCGCCCTGCCGCATCAGGGTCACCATCTCGTCCGAGGTGTCGGCGAACTTGACGTTGATCTTGCAGCCGGTCTGAGTGGTAAACGGTGTCACCCAGTCGACCTTGGGGTCGGTCTTCCCGCTCTCGACGTATCCCGTCCAGGCGACAAGGTTGAGGGTACCTTCGCCCGCACCGATGCTCTGCTTCAGGCTCGATCCGGTTTGTGCGGTCGATGTCCCTCCACAGGCCGCGAGGACCAGCATGGTCCCAACCGCCGCGATGAGAGTCGCACGATATCGCTTCATCCAATCTCCTCCTTCTTCTGATCGCCACCGGCCGCCGCAATCACCCGGCTATGCTGCCGGTTCCAGAACAGGCGCACGCGACGGCCGCGCGCCTGCAGCACATCCATCGACGACATGGTGAGGTTTTGCTGGAGCACGACCAGCTCGCCGCCGGCGTCCAGCTCGACGTCATAGCGGGTGAACGCGCCCACGTAAACGACGTCGCGCACCAGGCCCACGGCCGACACCTCGTCCCCATGCTGCCGGTCCTCGAGGGATCCGAGACGGATCTTTTCCGGTCGCACGGTGATCGCCTGCCGCTGTCCGGTGATCGCCAGAGCGGCATCACCGGAAAGGACGTTCGACGCCCCGACAAAGCCGGCGACGAAGCTGGTCGCCGGCCGCTCATAGACCTCGGCCGGACTGCCGACCTGCTCGACCCGCCCCTGGTTCATTACCGCCATCCGGTCGCTCATCGTCAGCGCTTCCTCCTGGTCGTGCGTCACATAAATAAATGTCATCGAGAGCCGCTCCTGGATCGACTTCAGCTCGATCTGCATCGCCTGCCGAAGCTTCAGGTCGAGGGCTCCCAGCGGCTCGTCGAGGAGCAGTACCCGCGGCTGGTTCACCAGCGCGCGCGCCAGCGCCACGCGCTGCCGCTGACCACCCGATAGCTCGCCTGGCTTGCGCCGGTCGAGGCGGTCGAGCCGCATCATCGCCAGCGCCTCGCCCACGCGCCGGCGACGTTCGGCTCGGCCGATGCCCTTGACCACCAGTCCGTACTCGACGTTGTCGTGGACCGTCATGTGGGGGAAAAGGGCGTAGTCCTGAAAGACGGTGTTGACATCGCGCTCGTAGGCCGGAAGGCCGGAGACATCGCGGCCGTGGAGCACGATCCGGCCCGCGGTTGGCTCTTCGAAGCCCGCGATCATCCGCAGGCAGGTCGTCTTTCCGCACCCGGACGGGCCGAGGAGGGAGAAGAATTCCCCTTCGCCGACCTCGAGATTCACGCCGGCCACCGCGACCACGTCGCCGAATGTTTTGCGCAGCCCTTCGAGCCGGACTTCAGCAAGAGCCTGGGCAGCCTGAGGCTGGCTAGCGGCCGTCAGCGGATCCATGGGGCGGTGCGCCGTCGACTGCAGCAAAGCTGGCTACCGCTCCCTCCTCCTCCCCCTGAACTCACGAGTCATCTGATCGCGCTTGGCTTGGAAGCAAACTAACCGACCGTCCTCCCTTTGTCAATTGGCTTGCAGGATTTGGTTGAGTCGTGTACGTTTACCGGAACAGTCAGCCGCCTTTACCGCTTGCGGCTGAGGGAGGGAAGCAATACATGGCGCGTACCCCGCTGCTCACCGAGGTCCAGCGACTCGCCGCCCACTTCGATCGTGAGGTGAGCCGGCGCGAGTTCATCAAGGTGACGGGAGCGGCCGTGGGCGCCGCGGCCGTGACCAGCCCGATCGCCGCCTTTGCCGGCGCGACGCCGCGCATCGCCATCGTCGGTGGCGGCATCGCCGGGCTGAACGCGGCGCTGACCTTGCAGGATGCCGGCGTGGCGTCGACGATCTACGAGGCATCCAACCGGCTTGGCGGTCGCATGCACTCCGATTCGCCGCTGACCAACCCCGGCGGTACCTCGACCTGGGAGAACGGTCAAACTAGCGAGCATTGCGGTGAGCTGATCGACAGCGGGCACAAGACGATCCTCAAGCTGGCCAATCGCTTCAACCTCCCAACGGTTGACCTCCTCGGCGCCGAGCCGATCCAGTCATCGGAAACCTATTACTTCTTTCACCAGTACTACCCGCGGACCCAGGCGATCAACGATTTCAAGCCGGTCTACAACGCGGTCCACAAGGACGCGGGCGCGGCCGGATATCCCACCACGTACAAGATCCATACCGATGCAGGAGTCCTCTTGGATCAGCTGAGCGTGTACGACTGGATCGAAAGGCGGGTGCCGGGCGGTCACACCAGCCCAATGGGCCAGTTGCTCGACGTCGCCTACAACATCGAGTACGGCAACGTCACGACCGCCCAGAGCTCGCTCAACCTCATCTACCTGCTCGCCTTTCAGCCCGTCCCAGGAAATTTCCGGATTTTCGGCGCCTCCGACGAGCGCTATCACATCCTGGGCGGCAACGAGCGCCTGCCCAAGGCGATTGCCGCCAGCCTGCCCCGGAGCAGCATCAAGCTGAACACGGCGCTCACCGCGATCGCCATCAACGCCGATGGAAGCTACAACCTGTCCTTCAGCAGCCCGAGCGGACCATTCACCTCCACCTTCGATCGGGTGATCCTCGCCCTTCCCTTCTCGGTCCTGCGCACGTTGAACTACCGCAAGGCCAATTTCGACGACCGCAAAGTGACCGCCATCAGGGAGCTCGGCTATGGCGCGAATGCCAAGCTTCAGCTTCAGTTCGACACGCGCTACTGGAATGACCCCGCGGGATCGTGGGTGCCATCCGTCGGGATCAGCAACGGCACCACCTATGCGGACACTGGTTACCAGAACACCTGGGATGTGACGCGCGCCCAAAGCGGCGGGACCGGGATCCTCGTCGACTACACGGGTGGCGGCGTGCCCGTCGCATCGTTCAAGGGCCAGCCCACCACGGCGGACGCGGTGCAATACGGCCAGACCTTCCTCGGCCAGATCGAACCGCTTTTCCCCGGGATCAGCGCCCACTGGAACGGACGGGCCACGCTGGACACGCCGTTGACCAATCCCTTCCTGCTCGGCTCCTACTCCTACTGGAAAGTGGGGCAATACGTGAAGTTCAGCGGCTGGGAGGGGGCCCGCCAGCCGTTCCCGAACGGCAGATGCCACTTCGCGGGCGAGCATTGCTCGCAGAATTTCCAGGGTTACATGGAGGGGGGCGCGGAGGAAGGCGCCCGGGCGGCGGGCGAGATCCTAGGCGATTACAAGGTCGGAATCTTCCCCTAGGCGCCGTCGTACTCGGGGAAGTAGCGCTTGATCAGCGAGAGATCGAACGATCTCAGGATCGATTCTTTCGACTCGCGCTCGAGCAGGAAGGCGAAGCTATCGCGAACGAGGCCCTCCGCCGAACGTCCACGCCGCCAGCGGTCGAAGTCCTGGCGCGACAGGCGGACCAGGTGGTGGGTCGTCCCCATCGCATCTGAGACGTCGACGGCGCACCGATATCCATCGGGGTCTTCAGTGCAGCGTACTTCGACGGGCAGGGTCTCTACACTCCCTTCATGACGGTTAAATTTGGCGTCTTTGTTCCCCAGGGCTGGCGCATGGACCTGGCGCAGATCAAAGACCCCATCGAAAAGTATGAGGCGATGACCAGGGTAGCCCAGGCCGCCGATCGCGGCCCGTGGGACGCGGTGTGGGTCTACGACCACTTCCATACCGTGCCGGAACCGACGCTGGAAGCCACCTTCGAATGCTGGACGATCACCTCGACGCTCGTCCGCGACACCCGGCGGGTCCGGGTCGGCCAGATGGTCGGGTGCAACGGCTATCGAAACCCGGCGCTCTACGCCAAGATCGCCTCCACGGTGGACGTGGCCAGCCACGGGCGCCTGAACGCCGGGATCGGCGCCGGATGGTACGAGCACGAATGGCGTGCCTACGGCTATGGCTTCCCGGAGCTCAGAGAGCGCATGGGAATGTTCAAGGAGGCCTGCGAGATCATCCACCGGATGTGGACCGAGGACTTCCCCACCTTCAAGGGGAAGTACTACACCATCGACCGGCCGATCAACCAGCCGAAAGGTGTCCAGAAGCCGCATCCACCCCTCTGGATCGGTGGCTCCGGGGAGCGTGTCACCCTCAAACTGGTCGCGCAGTTCGGGGACGCCTGCAACGTCGGCGGCGACCCGGACACCATCCGCCACAAGCTCGGTGTCCTGCGAGAGCATTGCCAGGCGGTCGGCCGCAACTACGACGAGATCGTCAAGTCGGCCGAGGCGGAGGTGCTGGTGATCGGCGACGGCGATGATCCCGAACGGGCGCGAGCCAAAGCCCGCGGCTACGAGTCCTTCCGGGAGGGAACGCTGGTCGCCGATGCGACCACCGTGGCCGGGCACCTGCGGACCCTGGTCGAGGCGGGGATCGACTATTTCATCATCTATATCCCGGGCGTGGCCTACGACCTCGAGCCGCTCCAGCGGTTTGAAACTGAAGTCATTCCGCAACTCGCGGGCGCGACCCCGATACACTCGACCAGGAGATGACCATCAGCGAACCGACGGTCTACATCGACTTTCTCTGCCCCTGGGCCTATCGCGGGTCGATGTGGCTGGCCGAGGTCGAGAAAGCCGGCCGGATTCGGCCACGGTTTGCCTTCTTTTCCCTGAGCCAGAACCACCAGGCCCACGAGGGCTCGCCTAACCCACCCGTCTGGGAGCGTGACCCGCAGGCGAAGGGACTCCCGGCGTTTCTGGCAGCGACCGCCGCTCGCGCCCAGGGCGCTGAATCGGGAGACCGCTTCCGGCTCGCCCTCCAGCGCGCCCGCCACCAAGACCACCTACCGCTGGATCAGCATCCGACCCATCGAGCCGCGGCCGAGCGCGCGGGCCTCGACGTCGCACGGTGGGAGAAGGACCTCAAGGCCGCGGATTTCACCACGCTGGCGAATGAGCACGCGGAGGCGGTGCGACGCGGGGTGTTTGGTGTGCCGACCCTCGTCTGGCCGGAAGGCCGGAGTTACTACCTGAAGATCACCGACCTCATTCCGCCCGACCGGGCGGTCCCCCTCTACGACGCCATCGAAACCGTCCACCGCTTCGGCGAAGTGATCGAAATCAAGACACCCGAGTCCGAGGGAACGCTCGCCGCCTGAGCGGGTGCCCGCACCCTACCCGCCCCCGCAAGCGGGGGAGGAAAACCCCGCTAGTCGATCTCGAACATCACGTCGTCGACGTAGCAGTACATCCAATTTTCGCCGCGCTCGAGCGACTTGACGATCGGATGGTCGGTGGCGCGGAAGTGCTTGGTCGCGTGCTTATTTTTCGACGAATCGCAACAGCCGACGTGGCCGCAGCTCTCGCACAGCCGAAGGTGGACCCAGGTGTCGCCCATCTTCAGACATTCCTCACAGCCCTTGGAATTCGGCCGCGGATTACGAATCAGCTCGAGATGCGTACAGACTTGCGTGGTGGCCATCCTCGATCTCTCCTTCCCTTTGTCAGGCGGTGGTTGCGAGCTCGTCGGCAGCCTCAAACTGGCGGTGATACAGTCGCGCGTATAACCCATTCTGCTTGAGCAGGTCGGCGTGGCGCCCCTGCTCCACCAGCTCGCCATGCTCCATCACCAGGATGATGTCGGCAGCGAGAATCGTCGAGAGCCGGTGCGCGATGACGAGCGACGTCCGACCCTCGAAGAGCGGTCGCAAGGCCACCTGGATCAGGTGCTCGGATTCCGAGTCGAGGTTCGAGGTCGCCTCATCCAGGATAAGCACGCGGGGATCCTTGAGGATGACGCGGGCGATCGCGACCCGCTGCTTCTCGCCACCGCTCAGCCGATGGCCGCGCTCCCCGACCACGGTGTCGTAGCCCTCCGGCAGCGACTGGATGAAATCGTGGATATAGGCGGCCCTGGCGGCGGCCACCATCTCGGTCTCCGTCGCATCAGGCCTGGCATAGAGAAGGTTGTCACGGATCGAGGCATGGAAGAGGAAGGTGTCCTGGAAGACCATCCCTACCTGGCTGCCGAGCGATTCGAGGGTGAGCTCGCGAACGTCGTGGCCGTCAAGCCGAATGGCGCCTAACTGCGGATCGTAGAAACGAGGCAAGAGGCTGGTGATGGTGGTCTTGCCGGCTCCGGTGGGTCCGACCAGCGCCGCCAGTTGACCGGGCTCGATCGTGAAGGACACGTCCTTGACGGCCGGCCGGTCGCTCGAGCCGTAGCGGAAGGTCACCTGATCGAACTGAACCTGGCCGCGCGCTTGCTGAAGATCGAGCGCGTGCGCTTTCTGATCGATCGTGACCGGCAGGTCCATGTACTCGAAGATCCGCTGGAAGAGGGCGAGCGAGCCGACGACATTGACCTGCATGTTGGCCAGCGAGCCGACCGGTCCATAGAGGCGCCCCAGCAGCACGGTCGCGAAGGTGACCACCGTCCCCAGGGATTCCTGGCCGGTGACGACGAGATAGCCGCCGAAGAGCCAGAGCACGGCCGGACCGGCGGTCCCCAGCACGCCCATCAGCATGAAGAACCAGCGTCCGATCATCGACTGCCGGATGTTGAGCAGGCGCAGGTCGTCGTTGAGCTGGCGGAAGCGAAAGGTCTCCGCCGCTTGCCGGACAAACGCCTTGACCAGCTGCATGCCCGAAATCCCGAGCGTCTCCTGCATGTAGGCGGTCATTTCCGAAAGTTTTCCCTGGGTCGCCTTGCGCGCCTGAAAGGTGGCTTTGCCGACGCGGAGGGTCGGTAGGAGGAAGGCGGGCAGCACCACCAGCGCCGCGATGGTGAGCTTCCAGTCGAGCGCGAACATCAGGACCACGGTGCTGGCCAGAATCACGACGTTGTTGACGAGGCTGAAGATGGTGTCGGACACCACGCTCTGCACCCCGTTGACGTCGTTGCTCAGCCGGGACATCACGTCGCCGGTCCGGGTGGCGGTGAAAAAGGCGATCGACTGCTTGAGCACCCGGTCGAACAGCTGATTGCGCAGGTCGAACATAATGCTCTGGCTGATCCGGTTGCTGAAGTAGGACTGCACCACGCCGATCAACCCGCCGACCACCGACGAGCCGACCAGGATCCCGATCAAGAGGGCGACCGTTCCGAACTTGCCGTGGGGGCCCGTCAGGTAGTTGATCAGGTCACGGGTGACGATCGCCGGCACCAGCCCCAGAGCTGCCGCCGTGCCGATGCAGGCGAGGACGATCAGCGCCAGGCGCCAGTAGGGGATGAAGTAGGAGAAGACGCGCTTGAGCAGCGGCCACTCCAATTTGACCCCGGGTTCCGGCTCGTGAAAGCCGCCATGCCACCAATACATGGTGTGTAGCCTACCCAGCTGCGGGCGAGTTTGAACGAATCAACTACCCGGGACTTCTCCGAGCCTCACCCGGATCTCTTTGACCTCGCCCGCCCTGACCACGCCGAAGGTGTGGGTCGAGTCGGCGTCGAGCGAGCGCAGGACGGCGAAGAGCGCATCCAGGCGCCCGAACAGCGGATCGTCGTCCACCGTGACGAGCGTGTCCCCCTGCAGAATTCCGGCCTTATGGGCTGGACCATTCGGCTCGACCGTGACGACCAGCAACCCACTCTCCTGTCCGAGCCCGAGTGGGTCGCTCAGGCGGATCGGCTGGACGCCAACGCCGAGATAGGCGGTACGAATCCGACCATGGGTCCGCAGACTCTCCGCCACCCGATCCGCGATGTCCACCGGCAGTGAGAGGCTCACGCCTCTCCCAAAGTTCCAGCTGTTGATACCGATCACGCGGCCCTGCGTGTCCACGAGTGGGCCGCCGGAGAACCCGGGCAGGAGTTGCGCCGTCGTCTGGATCAGTAAAAGGCGCTGTCCGCCGCGCCAGCTCCGAAACTCGCCCGACGAGCCGCTGACGATCCCCATCGTGACCTGCTGCTCGCCGATGGTGCCGCCCAGCGCCAACACCATATGGCCCGTCCGGACGTCCGCGGACCGACCGCGTGGAGCGGGTGCCCCTCGCAGGCCCGCAGTGCGAAGCAGGGCAAGGTCCGTGCCGCGATCGCGGCCAAGCATAGTCGCCTTGACGGTCGTCGGGGCACCGGTGACGAGGATGTTGTCGTCCGCCTCGATCACGTGATCCGCGGTCAGCACCAGGTTATCGGCCCAGATGACGCCGGTCGCCGGGCGGCCACCGCGGGCATCGACACGGACGAGGCTCGGCGCGAGGGCGGCGACGACCCTGGCGATCTCTTCCGAGAGATCAGACAGTTCTGCCACGTCCTCAGGCTATCGCAGCCGGTGTAACGGTTTCGTCTTCGGGGCCGTTCTTACTGCAGTTTCATGGATCGACTTCATTCAAGGAGGACTACCATCATGCAAGCCCTGAGGGGAACGCTCGCAACACGGGGCGTCTTGATCGTCATCGGCGCGCTGATCGCCATCGCTGCGTCCGCGGTAACCGCCGTCGCTGTCCGAGCCGGCGCTGGCGGAAGCTCGACCTCGGGCACCGCCAGTGCCGGAAGTGTCGCTGGGCCGCGCGACACGGTCACCGTTGTGGGAGAGGGCACCCAGAACGCCACACCAGACAACGCCCTGATCAGCCTCGGTGTCTCGGTCCGGCGAGGCACGGCCGGCGACGCGCTCAATTCGGCGAACGTCGAGATGACGTCACTGCTGAACGCAGTCAAGGGCCAGGGTGTTCAGGACGTCGACATCCAGACGACGGGAATTTCGATTTACCAGGACACGCAATATGGAGCGGTCGGCTACAGGGCGGCGAACACGGTCAACGTCAAGATTCATCACATCGGCAACGTCGGCAGCGTCATTGCGTCGGCCCAGAAGGCGGTGGGCGACGACATCCAGCTCAACGGGATCTCGCTCCAGCTGAGCGACAACACGAATCAACTGAAAGGCGCCCGCCAGGCGGCGATGGCAGCTGCAGGCGCCCGGGCCAAGGAATGGGCGAACCTGGCAGGGCGTCACCTGGGCAAGGTGCTGTCAGTCTCGGAGGTGGTCGCGAGCGGCGGAGGATCACCCTGCGGCAGCGGCGGCGGATGCGGTGGCGGCGGTGGCGCGCCCGTCCAGACCGGCCAGATGAACGTCACCGTCGACGTGGCGGTCGTCTATGAGCTGAACGACTAACCGCGAACGGTCAGACGAGGTGTGCCGCGACCTCCTCGTGACAGTCGGGGCACTCTTCTTCCGGACCCGGGGCATGGTCAGCATGCTTCGACTCCATGGGATACTGGGCCGCGCGCCAGGCCGCCAGACCACCGCGTAACGCCCACGCCTGCCGGCCCTGCTGTCGGAGAAATTGCGCCACACGGGCGCTGGTGCCCTCCTCGGGTCAGGTGCAGTAGGCGATGATCTCGCGGTCGGCGGGCACCGACTCGAGGTATCGCAAGATCTCGGAGATCGGACGGGCAGCCTGGAGGCCGCGGATGATCGGTTCGGGCGGGACCCGAATGGCGCCCGGGATACGGTGGCTGACGGCCGGGTACACCAGCGAGCTGGTCACATCGAGCGGGACCGCCTCGCCGGCGTCGAACTTTGCCTTGGCGGCGGCCGGATCGATCCGCGGCGCGATCATCATCGGCGTGGTTCCGGCGGCAATTCGGGTAACAGCCACGGCAACGCCTCGGACATCGGGCGCACCAGCGTGACGTAGTGTGGATGATCGATCTTTTCGCGGGCCTGAATCGCGAGCGCCGCGGCGAGAAGCGCACGCTCCGCCTTGTGACCGACGTCACCGTGCTCGGCTTTCCAGTCTTCGAGCGAGGTCCGGCCCTCGGTCAGGTCCAGGATGCGTTTGCGTGCATCGTCCCACTGCGGTCCAAGGTTGTTTTTCTCGAGGGCCCGCAGGGCCGCGCGTTCGGCTTCATGGAACCGCTCCATGATTCGAGGATCTTCGTGACGATCCCAGCCCCAGGCGACGCGTTCGATGCCAGCCGGTGAGAGCACGCGCGCATCCGTCAACAGCCGGTCGAGGCCCTGCTCTTTGGCGCCGTATCCCTCAGCGTCTACTGCCATATCGCTTGCCTAGTCTAAGGCGTCGTCGCTAGACGAGGAGCCAGCCGAGTCCGATCGCCCGGGCGACCGCTTCCGCACGCGAACGCGCGTTCATCTTGCCGAGCACCGCTCCCGCGTGGAACTTTACGGTGTGCTCGCTGATCTCGAGACGCCTGGCGATCTGCCGGTTGGTCAGGCCGCGCGCCATCAGCTGCAGGACCTCCAACTCGCGCGGGGTGAGGGACTCGGTCGGCGCCTGGAGCGCCGGTTCGATCCGCTCCTCGTGAGGCAACAGGGTCGCGATCTCCTGGCGCGGGATCGACACCAGCCCTCGCGCGGAGGCGAGCAAGGCCGCAGCTAGCGTCTCGGAATCGACCGCGGCCGGCAACAGGGCGGACGCACCGAAGCCGAGCGCCTGGGCCAGCGCGCCCTGGTCGGCGGCAAGCGCCACGATCGGCAGTCCCGGCTGCGCCGCAGCCAGGCGTGCGATCGCGTCCAGGTCTTCGAGCTCGCCGTCGCCGACGTCCAGCAGCACGACATCCGGCAACAGTTGCCCAGCGAGCGACGCCGCCTCGGCCGTGCCGGCCAAGCCCACCGCCTTCACCTGTGGCATCCCCTCGAGCATCGCGCCGAGCCCGCCGCGGGCCAGCGGATTGGACGAGACGATCAGCACCCGCAGCTCGGGCGTGCTCATACTTGCGTCAAAGGATAGGCTGGGAATCGTCGGTCAGCCAATCTCGAGTTAGAAAGAGCCAGAACGCCAGACCGGAGTAGCGCCCGTATCGATTGAAGCGGCGTTCGATGGTGCGATCGCTGACGGGCCGCTTCTTTCCGATGAGGCGAGCGTAGGTCGGCCTCGTCCACGAATCGAGAATGAGGCGGTCGTATCGCCCCAGCATCAGCATGATGTGCGCCGCGGCGTAGGGGCCAACGCCGGGCAGCGCCAGCAACTGTTCAGCCACCTCATCGTCGGGCAACGCTTCTCTCGAGCGTTGGGCGAGGCTCTCGAGCTCGACGCGTCCGGAGGCGACGTCTTTGGCCAGCGCCTTGAGGTAAGGGCCGCGGTAGCCGGCACCCGCAACCTTCTTATAGAAGCGCTCCGGCGCGGCGGCCATTGCTTGTGGGGTCGGAAAGGCGCGTCCGTACGGTCCCGCCGGCGGCGCGCCGGGCGCCTTCTCGCCCAGGTGTTCCACGAGCGCGTTGACCATCCGGGTGGTTCCGCCCCATGAGGTGTTGGTCGTGCAGATGGTCTTGACCACGTCCTCGAAGACAGTGGGACTGCGCACCATACGCCCCGCTCCGCTGAGAACCCAGGCAAGATCCGGATCCTCGGCGGCCACGGCGTAGAAGGGCATGAGGTCAAGGTCGAGGCTGAGGACATATCGAACCTGCGCCATGACGGCTGCTCCGACTTTCGGCGTTGGCGCCCGACCCACGACCTCGACTACTCCGTGGCCAGGACGCGCCTGGGAAATGACGACCGTACGGGGGCTGAATCCGGTCAGAGGAACGGTGATTTCAAAGGTCCAGGCTTTCTGGTCGAGCCGCATCGGCGGCAGCTCCGCGATCCCGTGCGAGAGGAAAACGCGGCGCAGGTCGACGACCTCGCCCTCCGGGCCGACCAGCGGAAACTCGGCGCGCCAGGCGGCGGTCACGCCCCGACCCTGCCCTCCCCCTGAGCGGGAGGGAATCGCACGGGCCTGGACCAGATTTGTTTCTCTCCGACGGTCCGAAATCCCAGGCGCTGGTAGTAGGCGGGCAACCAGGAGTCGCGGGTGCACTGGAGGGTTAGTCGCTCGCAGCCGAGCGCACGAGCCTCCTGACTCATGCCGAGGGTCAGCGCCGCACCCACTCCGCGGCGGCGGGCCGACGGGTGTGTGTAGAGGCCATGGAGGTAGGCGTTCGTACCGTGCTGGAAGAGGCCGACGTGCCCGACCGCCTGCATACCATCATCGGCGAGATAGTAATGATGCGGCGTGTTGGCCGTACGCCAGCGATAGAGCGCTATCAGCTGCCTGCGCATCGCGTCAGTCCAGCCGTGTTCCTCCGTGTCGGCATAAATCAGCCCTTCGAAGGCCGTCCATGCCTCCTCGCTGGCAACAGGCAGGATCTCAATGCCCCCACCCTCCCCTCCCGTACGAGCGCTGGAAGAAGTTGATGGGTCATAAACCTGGACCATCGCGACTCGGGTCTCGCTGCTGTACCCCGCCGCGATCAGCCGAGGATCGAGCCCCGCGATCGTGGCGGGGTCGCGGCTGCTCGCACGGAACATGGCCGCACCCGGCAGCGCTTCCCGTACCACCCGCTCCAGGTCAGCCGCCTCCCAGTCCGGCGCGACCAGGTCCTCGATGCCGTTCAAGAAGAAGAGATCGGGATACCTCTTATTCCAGACGATCTCGCCGAAGGGCCGGCGAACACTCTCTCCCCCGGCTCGACCCTGGGCCGCCGCCGCGCCGAAGACCTCGTCGGCCAGCGCCTCGAGCTGGACGCTCAGCCGCCCCCACCCCGACCCTCTCCCGCACGCTCGGGAGGGAGTGATCGCAGGTACTCGAGGGCTGCCAGGTAGCCGTCGAAGCCCAGCCCCGAGATCACACCTTTGGCGGCGGCCGCGGTGACCATCCGATGCCGCTCCGGCTCGCGGCTGAAGACGTTGGAGATGTGGACCTCGACGACCGGCTTGCCAGAGCCGCGGAGCGCATCAGCCAGCGCCAGGCTGGAGTGCGAGAGTGCGCCGGGATTGATGATGATGGCATCGCTTGGCTCGGTTTCGATCCAGTCGATCAGCTGACCCTCGTGGTTCGACTGCCGGCAGCGAAGCTCCACGCCGAGCTCTTTGGCGCGAGTGCTGAGCACGCTCTCGAGATCGGCGAGCGTTTTCGTCCCGTAAACCTCGGGCTCGCGTCGTCCGAGGGTGCCGAGGTTGGGACCGTTGAGCACCAGGACCTTCATTCCGGAAGGACCTCGGCGAGCGCGACGCGGACGATCGACCGATCGACCCGCTCGCCATAGCCGGCCCGGCCGATCTCGCGGAGCAGAACCCAGCGCGGCTCACCCGATTGGGATTTCTTGTCATGGCGCATAGCATCGATCAGCGTCGCATGCGGGACGACTGGTCGATCGACAAGCAGACCGGTATCCGAAAGGAGGGCGTGTTGCGTATCCACGCTCTCAGGCGTACAGGCACCGACCTGCAGGCTGATCCGCGCCGCCATCTCCATCCCCCAGGCGACGGCATAGCCGTGCCGTATCTTGCCGAACCCGATGGCACGTTCCAAGGCGTGACCCACCGTGTGCCCGTAGTTGAGGATCGCCCGCTCGCCTTTCTCGTTTGGATCTTTGGCCACCACGGCCGCCTTGATGCCGATCGCGCGCGCCACCGCCTCGCGAACCGTGGCAGGGTTTCGCCTCAGAAGAGCCGACATATTGGCGGAGAGCCAGACAGCAAACGAACGGTCCGCGATAAGAGCGGCTTTGATGATTTCCGCGAGGCCGGAGCGGTACTCCTCGTCCGGGAGCGTTGCCAGGCACTCGAGGTCACAGAAAATCGCCGCTGGCTGGTGCAGCGCTCCGGCCAGGTTCTTACCGGCGGGCAGGTTGATCGCGGTCTTTCCGCCGATGCTGCTATCGACCATGGCCAGCAGTGTCGTTGGCATCTGGACATAGGGGATGCCGCGCATCCAGGTCGCGGCGGCGAACCCGGCCACATCTCCCACGCTCCCCCCTCCGCGGGCAATCAGCGCGCCGCGGCGACCGACGCCGGCCGCCGCCAGCGCCTCGTAGATACCAGAGAGCACCGCCAGGGTCTTGGCCGCCTCGCCTGCTGGAACCAGGTGCAGTGTTGCGGAGAGGCCGGCAGCGGACAGCGCATCGATCAGCTGCTGGCCGTACTGGCGCCCGACACCGTGGTCGGTGACGACGACCGTGGGGGAATGCCCGCGAAGAGCCGCCGGAACGAGGTGAGACAGACCGTACCCGACGGTGACGTCGTGGGGAGAGCCGGGGACATCGATCTGGATCCGCTGCAGGCCACGACCCGACAGCCGATCGTGGAGTTGCTGCGCGACCTCCGCGGGAGCGATGCCATCGGTCTTGATCACCAGGTCCGCCTCGAGGTAGCGGGGCAGGCGGCGCGGCAGCAGCGAGGCGATCGCCGACGGCGCTCCCGACTGCAGCAGGGGACGATCCGTCGATCCATCCAGCCGGCGTGCTAGCTCATCCGGCTCGGCGATGAGGGCGACGACACAGTTGCCGTCGCGGATGCGCACCCAGTTCTCGTCGCGCATCGGCGCGCCGCCGCCGACCGCGACGACCGAGCCGCTCCGTTCGAGCGCGCGTTGCAGGCAGCGTGCCTCGCGCTCGCGGAAGCCGGTCTCGCCTTCGCTGGAAAAGATTTCGGCGACCGATCGCCCGGCATCGGCCTCGATGACATCGTCGAGGTCGACGAATGGCCTAACCATCCGTTGGGCCAGCTGCGGCCCCACGGTGGACTTCCCGCTTCCCATGAAGCCAATCAGCACCACGTTGTTCACTTGCGGATCTCTTGCAGGTAGCTTTCGACATTGCGATGCAGCTCGGCCATCGAGTCGCCGCCAAACTTCTCGAGTAAGACGCCGGCGAGGACGAGGGCGACCATTGCCTCCCCCACCACCCCGGCGGCCGGCACGACGCAGATATCGCTGCGCTCGTAATGGGCGCGCGCCGGCTCCTTGGTCTTAACGTCGACGGTGGCCAGTGGTTTGAGCAGCGTCGAGATCGGCTTCATGTAGCCATGCACGACCAGGGGCTCGCCGTTGCTGACGCCGCCGGTCAGTCCGCCGGCCCGATTCGTGGCATGCCGGAGGCGCCGGTTGTCGTACACGGGCACATCGTGCACTCGAGAGCCCGGCAAGGCGGCTCCCTCCACCCCGTCGCCGATCGCGACCGCCTTGCACGCCGGGATGCTCACGATCGCCTGGGCGAGCAAGCCATCGAGTCGCGTGTCCCACTGACGGTAGCTGCCGAGGCCGGGCGGCACCCCGTCCGCGATCACCGTGAAGACGCCGCCCAGGGTGTCCCCGCCTTCGCGCGCGGCGTCGATGGCCGCAACCATGGCCTTCCCCGCAGCCTCATCTGGAGAACGCACGGGCGATGCTTCGACCGCGTCCCACGGAATCGGCCTGGGCACTTGGGCTTCGATTGCCCCCACGGAGCGCGTGTAGCTGCGCACCTGCATCCCGAATTCCTGGAGCAGCAGCTTCGCCACCCCGCCCGCCGCCACCCGAGCCGCGGTCTCGCGGGCGCTGGCCCGCTCGAGTACGTCGCGGGCGTCGTCGGCGCCGTACTTGAACATGCCGGCGAGATCCGCGTGCCCCGGTCGCACCCGCGTGATCGGCTTGCGCTTCACGTCGGCGGCATCGACCGCCATCACCTGGCGCCAGTTCTCCCAGTCGCGGTTGGCGATCTCCAGCGTGATCGGCGAGCCCAGCGTCAAGCCGCCGCGAACGCCCGCCACGATGTGCGCGGCATCGTGCTCGATGGCCATCCGCCCGCCCCGGCCATGCCCGCCCTGCCGCCTGGTCAGATCGCGGGCGAGGTCTTCTTCGCGCACGGTCAGGCCGGCAGGAACACCGTCGAGGATCACGGTGAGTCGCTCACCGTGCGATTCGCCGGCGGTCAGCAACCGGAGGGTCATGCCGACACCGACGCTGCCGAGCGCTCGAGCGTGGTGCGCATCACCAGAAGCGGCGCCGGCCGTCCGGTCCAGATCTCAAAGGCAGCGGCACCCTGATACAAGAGCATGGCACGACCTTCAACGGAGCGACGGCTCCGGAGGTCGAAGAGGCGCTGGTCCGGTCGCAGCCAGCCCGAGGGCGGAAGGTCGGCGGGTGTGGCGTTGACCACCAGGTCAGCCTTCGTAATCGTTTCTCGCATGTGATCAAGAGCAACCGGCCCACCGCGCTCCATCCCGAGATCCGTGCACAGGCGTCGCGCCTGCTCGAGGTCGCGCGCGATCACCCAGATTTCTGCAGCCGGTTGTAGCGCGGCGGCAACCGCGCGCGCGGCCCCACCCGCGCCGATAATGGCGACGTGACGAAAGCCCTCACCGTGCCCTCCCCCAGTGGGGGAGGGAAAGTCTGGGATGGTCACTTCCCCAAGGGCGCGCTGGAATCCCTCGACATCCGTGTTCCAGCCCTTCAATCGCGGGCCCTGGCGGCTGATGGTGTTGACCGCTCCGACCTTGCGGGCCAGCGGATCGAGGTCGTCGAGCAGCGGGACGACGGCTTCCTTATGCGGAATGGTGACGTTGGCGCCGAGAATCCGATCATTGCCGCGGATTTCGTCGATCACTGCGGCGAGTTCCGCTCGGGTCACCTCGCGAGCGACGTAGGTGCAATCGATGCCCAATGCCATGAAAGCGGCGTGCTGAAATCCTGGCGAGAGACTGCTGGAAACCGGTTCACCGAGAAGGAGGATGGTCGAGGTCATTCGGCCAGCTCCCGCAGGTGCGAAAAGAAGTCCGGATATGAAACAGCGACAGCGTCGGCATCCTCGATCGTGGTCGGACCGGACGCGACCAGCCCCGCCACGGCGAGTGCCATCGCGATCCGGTGGTCACCGTGCGAGTCGACGGTCGTACCGCGCAGCCGCACCGGACCCTGAATGCTCACGCCGTCGCTACGCTCGTCGACGATCGCGCCCATCCGGCGAAGGCCCTCGGACATGGTCGCCAGCCGGTCGCTCTCCTTGACGCGAAGTTCGGCGGCGCCTTCGATGACGGTGTTCCCCTCCGCCTGGGTCGCCACGCTGAGCAGCGCGGGGATTTCATCGACGGCTGCCGCGACATCGCCGGCACCGATCGTGATCGCGCGCAACCGACGTCCGGTGACGGTCACCGATCCGCGTGGCTCGACGCCTACATCGCCCGCATCGACATGGATCTCGGCCCCCATCGACTCCAGCAGACGGAGAAACGCCGTGCGGCTGGGATTCAGTCCGACCTCGTGAATGGTGACCGACCAAGCTGGCCGGAGCGCCGCGGCCGCCATCCAGAAGGCCGCCGACGAAAAGTCGCCGGGAACCGAAAGATCGATCGGGCGCAGCGGTTGGTGCGATGGCCTGACTTCGACGATGCCGGCGGCTACGTGGATATCGGTCCCCATCGCCCGCAGCAGCCGTTCGGTATGGTCGCGAGTGGGCTCAGGTTCCACGACCGAGGTCGGTCCACTGGCCGTCAGCCCAGCCAGGAGCAGCGCGCTCTTCACCTGGGCGCTGGGGACCGGGAGCACATGCCGGCGTCCCTGCAGCCGTGCGCCGGTCACGGTTAGCGGGGCGCGTCCATCCTGGGATTGGATGCTGGCGCCCATGCGGCGGAGCGGTTCGACCACCCGCGCCATCGGCCGGCGACGCAGCGACTCGTCACCATCCAGGGTGGCCGACACCCAGCTTCCAGCGAGAACGCCGAGCAGCAGGCGCATGGTGGTGCCGGAGTTCTCGCAGTCGAGCAGCCCGTGTGGCGGGCTGAAGGATCTCCAGCCGCCGCCGTGCACTCGCACCGGCCCGCCAATGCGGTCGATCTTGACGGCGAGGCTGCGCAGGCAGGCGACCGTCGCCGCCACGTCCTCGCCCTGCGGAAGGCCGGCAATGCGGCTCTCGCCGTCAGCCAGGGCCGCCAGTATCAGGGCCCGGTGCGCAATCGACTTGTCGCCAGGGACGCGCAGCTCACCCGCAACCATGGTTGCCGGCTCGACGATTTGCGCCGATTCCACGTCAGTGGGCGGCACGCGCGCCCTGCTGAAAGAGTTCACCCACGCGGTCGCCGCGGTCGATGCGCTCGCGGTAATCATGCAAGACATCGGTGAATCGATCGATCGCCTCGACCAATGGGCCGCGGTTGGTCGCCGAGATGTCCTCGTACAGGGTCGGGTCACCCTCGGCCAGGCGGACCATGCCCCGATACCCGGGGCCACCAAGGCGCGGATCGGCGAACGGTCGCACCGTCTGGGCGTACGCGAGGCTGAGGGTGAAGGCGAGGTGACTGAGAAACGCCATCTGCCGGTCGTGGGCATCGGCGGTCAGGATTTGCGGACGCGCACCAATCGCTCGGACCAGGCGGAACCACTCGTCGAACGGGGTGAGTTCCTGCCCCTCCTCCGGCGTGAACACCCAGGTCTCACCACGAAACAGGGTGGCGTCGCTCTCGCTCAGCCCGCTTCGTTCCTTGCCGGCGACCGGGTGGCCGCCGAGGAACCGGGAGGGGTCGGGCAGGCAGCGGGCCCATTCGAGGACCGGACGCTTGACGCTCGCGACATCGGTGACGATTGCCTGTCGCGGGATGTCGGCCGCGATCTGTTCGAGCACTGAACGGATCTGGTTGATCGGGGTTGCAACCACGACGATGTCACAGTCCGAAAGGTCGCGGAGGTCGGTTGACGCCCGATCCACCGCGCCACGCTGCTGTGCCGCGGCCGCACCCTCCGCGTGATGCGCGACGCCACGCACGTCGAGCGACCCGCCAAGCCGTCGGAGCGCCAGGCCGAGCGAGCCGCCGATCAGCCCCAGTCCAACGATGCCAACCCGCATCAGGCGACTCCGGCCGTCCGGTGTAATGCGGCTGCGATGGCCTCGACCTGCTCGACCAAGTGGGCGAACGCTTGCGGGGTGAGCGATTGGGCGCCGTCGGAGAGCGCCACCTCCGGTTGGGCGTGCACCTCGACGATCAGTCCATCCGCGCCCGCCGCGATCCCGGCCAGCGCCATCGGAGTGACCAGGGAACGCCGGCCGGTGCCGTGACTGGGGTCGACGATCACCGGAAGGTGACTCAATTCCTTGATCAGCGGCACCGCGTTGAGGTCCAGCGTATTGCGCGTGTACGGCTCGAAGGTGCGAATGCCGCGCTCGCAGAGGATGACCTCGTAGTTGCCCTGGCTGAGGATGTACTCAGCTGAGAGCAGCCACTCCTCGATCGTGGCCGACATGCCTCGCTTGAGGAGGACCGGCTTGCGCAACCGACCCACCTCGGATAGCAGTGGGAAGTTCTGCATGTTGCGGGCGCCGATTTGAAGCACGTCGACGATGTCGGCGAGTGTCCCGATGTCTGCCGGCTCCAACACTTCGCACACCAGCGGAAGGCTTGTCTCACGCTTCGCCTCGCGCAGGATGCTGATCCCGTCGCCACGCAGTCCCTGGAAGCTGTAAGGCGAAGTGCGCGGCTTGAAGACCCCGCCGCGGAGCGCGTGGGCCCCCGCCGCCCGGACCCGCCGGCAGGTCTCGAGATACAGTTCCTCGCCGTCAACCGAGCACGGTCCGGCCACGATCCAGGGGCGGTTTCCGCCGACCTCATGAGCCCCGACCGTGATACGGGTATCGCGCGATCGGAACTCGCGGTTCGAGAGTTTGAATGGCTTCGTGATAGGTACCACCTCGGCTACGCCCGGGGCCTCGACGAAGAGATCCCGCAGCGCGAATGGATTCGTTCCGATGACGCCGATCACCGTTCGTTCGTCGCCGTCGCTCAGGTGAGTCCTGCATCCGTGCGCCTCGACCTGCGAAACCACCGCCGCCACCTGTTCCTTGGTTGCGTCATGGCGCATCACGATGATCATGCGGTCACCCTCAACATCTGCGCGCCGCGCAGGTAAACAAAGCGCATCGCCGATGACGGCTGGTCGGTGTTTACCAGCAGCAGCACCCGGATGCAGCGCGGAAGGCTCCGCGGGTTGGAGGCGGGTACGGCCATCTCGTGGGCGCACATCAGGGGCACATCGCCCCAGCCAAATCGCCTGGCCGCCACCGCCGGGAACTCGGCGGTTAGATCAGGGGTGGTGGTGAACCACGCCGCCGCGATGTCGCCAGACTGCAGCGCGTTCTCGCGGGCGATCTGCGCCAGCAACTCGGTGGTGGCGTCGACGATCGCCGCTTCGCTGTCTTCATCTGTGGTCGTCGCGCCGCGAATGCCTCGAACCGCCATCCTTGTTTGCCTCCTGGGCGCGCCAATTTAGTCGTCTGGTTTGGGAGGAGGCCGGTGGACGGGTGGCGGCGGGAGGGCGGCGCTAGCCCATCCCGAGCCGGTCCCGTGCCGGCCCGAGGTAGGCGTAAAAGCAAAAGCCCGCGAAGCGAACCCGCCCCGTCATGTGCTCGGCATGGTACAACGGGCACGCGCGTTTGGCAAGGGCCGAACGTAACCAGGGATCGTATTCAGACCTGGAATCATTTTCCGGAGGAGGCACTGATGAGGTCGATTCGGCTTTCGATTGGGCTGACGCTCGGCGTGCTCCCCGCCCTCGTGCTGGCCGCCTGCGGCGGCACCAGCGTTTCGAGCGCCGGCACCAGCCCAGCCGCGAGTAGCAACGCGCTAATCCATACGGCATCGGTGAAGGTTGGCGACAAAACCGAGACCGTGCTCAAGAATGACAAAGGCCTGACCCTCTACTACTTCACGGCCGACACGTCGACCAAAGTCGCCTGCACCGCCGGCTGCACCTCGAATTGGTCACCCCTGATCGCGACCGCGGGGACACCCAGCAGTGCGCCGGCGCTGCCGGGGACGCTCACCGTCCTGAACGGCGCCAACGGCAACCAGGTGCTCTACAACGGGCACCCCCTCTACACCTACGTCGGGGACGCGAACGTCGCCGACGCCAATGGGCAAGGCATCGGTGGAAAGTGGTTTGCTGCCACGCCCGATGTGGCCGCGGCATCGGCGGCAGCCAGCGAAACTCCGGCGCCGATCTACTAGGTCCCGCCCCCGCGCAACCGCGGAGGGACTTACGCGGTCGGGAGCAATTGCAGCGGGTCGACCGGGCTATTCTCGATGCGCACCTCGAAATGGGTGTGCGGTCCGGTCGAGTTGCCGGTCGAGCCGACCAGGCCGATCAGCTGGCCACGCTTGACCTGCTCACCTTCCTTGACGCCGATGGCGAGAAGGTGCCCGTAGAGCGTCTTGAGCCCGGCGTCGTGCTGAATGATGATGTAGTTCCCGTAGCCGACCAGCGCCCCGGTGGCGTCGGTCATCGGTCGGGCGAGTATCACGACGCCATCCGCTGCCGCGAAGACCGGCGTCCCGAGGGGCACCGACAGGTCGATCCCGGTGTGGAAATGCGCGAATCCGGCGTAGGCCGCTTCGAAGACGTAGGCGGTCGGGCCGAAACCCTGGGAGACGGTCGCGTGCGGGATCGGCCAGAGCAGCTTCCCGGTCGCCGTCAATACCGGATCCGATGCGACCAGGCCAGCCATCAGCTGAACATTCTGCGCAAACACCGCCTGCTCGATCTGGCTGAGGATGCTGTCGGTCTTGATCCGCAGCAGCGCCGCCCGCCGAGCCGCGACCTCCGGTGAATCGCTTTGCATGGCGTCGAGCCCTGCCAGGGCCTCGTCGATCGTGGCCTGCAGCTGGGTCTGGAGCGACTGCTCCGTGGCGATCGCCTGGGCGAGCGTCGTTCGCCACCGGACAAGGCCGGTGAGGATATCGTTCTTTGCCGCGCGGCTTCGCGCCAGCGTCGTCTGGGCATGGGCCAGCGCCACCTCGTCGGCCTGGATCGTTCGGACCATATCCCGCTCCCGGTCGACGAGGACGTCGCTGTAGCCGATCGTCTCCAGCAGGCCACCGAAGCCCCCGGAACGAATCAGGCTGATGAAGAAGCTGTCCTGGTGCTTGTACAGCCGGCGCACGGTGGCGGCGAGCTGGTTTCGATCCGAGGCCAGGCGCGCGCTGACCTGCGCATGTTGAGCCGTGACGGCGGCGATCCTGGCGTCGAGCTGGGAGATCTCTCGCTCCGCGTCGAGAATC
Source organism: Candidatus Dormiibacterota bacterium (assembly GCA_036390825.1). Taxonomy (GTDB): domain Bacteria; phylum Chloroflexota; class Dormibacteria; order CF-121; family CF-121; genus CF-13. The sequence continues at coordinate 29,573 of DASWBA010000058.1, read as the reverse complement.
TGCTGGCCCAGGCCGACCAGGCCGAGCTGGGATTGACTGAGGGACTTCTCCAGCATCAGGGCGTGTGCTTCGGCGGCGGTCAGGTCGCCGATCAGCTCGCCCTGGGCCTGGCGATTTTGAAAGACCGGGCTGGTCGGGCCGGGGCTGGGCGAGACGGTGGGCGTGGCCGATGGCGTCGGGGTCGGGCTCGAACTGGTCGCTGGCGAGGGCGATGGTGAAGCCGACGGTGAAGCGGCTGTATCGGCTAGCGCGGCGGCTGGGGCCAGCAGCAGACCGAGCCCTCCGGCGATCCCCAGGACCGCGATCATCACCCTCCGGCGCGTCCGAAGGCGTGCTGCCACAGGGGGTGGAGAGTTTACTGCCCTATGAAATTCTTTACAACTGTTAAGGCGAGGGTTGTTGTTGCTTGCCCCGTCCGACCCCAAATCGCCTGCCTCCGTGAGCCCTTCCAAGCCGATTCGTATTCAGCACCCGCTCAGCCCGCTCCTCTGAGCACTGGCCTCTACTGTCGCTCATTTTCACGTTTTTGTCACCCCTTGCCCGCTTCCACCTTTCGCGGTACCCCCTTGGGACACTTGTGGGGACCTAAGCTGTGCTACCATCCAAAAAAACCAACTGAGCTATCACGGGGGAAGTGATCTGGCACAGAGCCGGTTTTTAACGCACACGCTTGTTTTGTTAGCGGCGGCCGTGATCCCGGTACTGACAGCCTTCGACCGACTCCACACCGACACTGCATACGGCGCAAATCCCACCCCATCGGTAACACTGCGGACCACGCACGTCGACGACGTGGTGCTCAGCCAGGGTGGGTTCATCATGAAGATGAGCACCTCGAGTGTCGATGCCACGGTCCGGCGGGACGTCAGCTACTACACCATCAAGCCCGGCGACACGGTGCAGGATGTAGCCGGCCGCTTCGGCCTGACTCTCGATACCCTCCGCTGGGCGAACAACATTACCGACATCACGAGCGTGATTCCCGGAGAGCGGCTGGTCATCCCACCTGTCAACGGAATCCTCGTCAAAGTCCAGGCGAACACGCAGCTCAACACGCTCGCCATCCAGTACCACGTGAACGTCCAGGACATTGTCGATTTCAACCTGCTGCGAGACCCGGATCACCTCAAGGCCGGCACCATGTTGATGCTGCCGGATGGTGTCGGCCCGGCCCTGGATACCGGCATCGGCAAGAAGACGGTCCGCTCGGTGACCTGGAACCGCTTCGGCCGGCAGGTGACGAACTACAGCATCACCTACAGCAACGCACCGGTGACCGGGTCGGGTGGGAAGTTCCCCTACGGATACTGCACCTGGTGGGTCGCGCACCGACGCAACGTGCCGTGGAACGGCAATGCCTATGAATGGTGGGCGAACGCGCGGGCCTTTGGCTTCGCCGAGGGGCAGGTGCCGATGGCGGGCGCGATCATGGTGCAGGGCATCAGCTGGACCTCGCCCGTGGGGCACGTCGCCTACGTCGAGTCGGTCAACGCCGACGGCTCATTCACGGTGTCCGAGATGAACTACGCCGGTTGGGGTCGGGTCGACTACCGGACGATCAGGTCGACCGCCGGCCTGGATCTGTTGGGGTTCATCTACTAAGAACTCCGACCAAAGACGCTCGCGATCCGGCTCTAAGATAGTCGGCGATGCCGACGCCGGAGGAATTCCTCGACGAGACGCGCGAGCAAGGCGTCCACGAGCTCGAGGAGTTTCTGCGCATTCCGAGCATCTCCAGCCAGCCCGACCACGCCGATGACGTCCGCCGTGCTGCCGGCCACCTCGCCGAGCAGTACAGCCGGATCGGGCTCCACAATGCGCAGGTCATCGACACCGCCGGGCATCCGGTCGTGTATGCCGACTGGCTGACGGCGCCCGGCAAGCCAACCGTCCTGCTCTACGGCCACTACGACGTCCAGCCGGTCGATCCCCTCGACCTCTGGAAATCGCCGCCCTTCGAGCCCATCCGGCAGGATGGCCAGCTACTCGGCCGTGGGTCGTCCGACGACAAGGGACAGATCGCGCTGCACTGGCAGGCGATGGACGCCGTGCTCCGCGCCAGCGGTGGGCTGCCATTGAACATCAAGGTGATCGCCGAGGGCGAAGAAGAAATCGCCAGCGTCCACTTCGAGGAGTTTGTGCGGGCGAACCGCGAGCGCCTCAAGACGGATTACTGCGTGGTGAGCGACACCGCGATGGTGGCCAGGGGCTTTCCGGCGATCACCTACGCGCTCCGTGGCCTCATTTATTTCGAGCTTCGGGTCGAGGCCGCCACCGTCGACATGCATTCTGGCGCGATGGGCGGGATCGCGCCCAACCCGGCGCAAGCCCTCGCCGAGATTCTGACGCACCTCAAGGATCCCGCCGGACACATCCTGGTGCCGGGGTTTTACGACAGCGTGCGACCGCTGAGTGAAGAGGAGCGCCGCCAATTTGCGCGCGTGCCGTTCGACGAAAGCGCGCTGAAGCAGACCTACGGGCTGGAAGCCCTCCAGGGCGAAGGCGGCTTTACGCCGACCGAGCGCAACTGGGCCCGTCCGACGCTCGAGGTCAACGGCATCTGGGGCGGGTATCAGGGACCGGGCGCGAAGACGATCATCCCCGCCTGGGCCGCCGCCAAGATCAGCTGCCGGCTCGTGCCCGACCAGGATCCGAAGGCGGTCGCCGTGGCGCTACGCGATTACATCAATGACATCCGGCCAGAGACCGTACGGCTCAGCCTCACCGAGTTGGAGGGCGACAGCAGACCGTGGATCACGCCGGTCGATCATCCATTGATCCAGGCCGCACGGACGGCACTGACCCGCGTCTATGGCAAGGAGCCCGCGCTGATCCGCTCCGGTGGATCGATCGGTGCGGTGGAGGTGATGGGCCGCCTGCTCGACGCCCCCTGCCTGTTGGTGGGCTTCGTTCTGCCGGATTGCTTCGCCCATGCGCCGAATGAACGGCTCGATCTCGAGAGCTTCTATCTCGGTCGAAAAGCCGCGGTGCAACTCTGGGAAGAAATCGCGCGCATCGGTTCGTAAGCGGGGCCGTTAGCCGGCGGCGCGGTTGCGCGAGATGTCCAGATTCAGCTCGTTATGAACCGGGAGGGCAGGGTCGTCGCCCTCCACGTGCGGCTGCTCACGGTCGTCATCGTCCGAGATCGATGGGCGATGCCGGTAGCGGCTAGAGGGCGACTCGTGCGGCAGGCCGGCGCGGAGCTCGACGAAGCGGGCCCGCAATTCAGCCTGGCGCGAGGCCGAGGCGGCTCGCGGCAACCGATCGGACCGGCGGAAACCAAAGACGGCGTCCCACCCGACCTGCAGGAGCGCCCCGGCATATTCATCGATGGGAACGCCTTCCGCTAAAGCAGCCGCTTCGATGTAATCCTCGAGTGTCGGATCGACGTGCGCGATGAGCTTCGCCATCTGCTCCCCGTGGTCGCCTCGCTTCCCTGCGTCGACCATACGCCATGCACAAGGCATCCGCTATCGGCGAAATTGCCGAGTACGCTTCGCTTGGCGAGCGGCGCTTACTCGGCTACGAAGCGATAGCCGATGCCGGGGACCGAGTGGATGTAATGCGGTTTCTCCGAGTCGCGCTCGATTTTCTTCCGCAAGCGGTAGACGTGGGCGTCCACGGTGCGGGTCTCGATCTCGACCTCGTAGCCCCACACCTTCCGCAGCAGTTCGCCGCGGCTCACCACCTGGCCGGCCTGCGAGGCCAGTAGCGACAGGAGGTTGAACTCGGTCAGCGTCAGGGCGACTTCTTTGCCCTCGCGCCAGACCTGACGGCTGTTCATGTCGATGATGAGGCCTGGGAACTCGAAGCGCGTCTTGGGCAATGCCTGCGCGACCGCCTGCTCGCTTCGGCGCAGGTGCGCACCAACCCGGGCTAAGAGTTCCCGTACCTCAAACGGCTTGGTCAGATAGTCGTCGGCCCCCACCTCGAGCCCAACGACGACATCGATGGTGTCGTTCTTCGCGGTCAACATGATGACCGGCACCTGGGTGCCGTCGGCGCGCAGCTGACGGCAGACGTCCATGCCGGAAACACCGGGAAGGTTCAGGTCGAGAATCACGAGGTCGGGCTCGGACTTCTCGATCATCTCCATGCCCTTCTCGCCGGTGTCCGCCTCGAGGAGTGTCAGGTTTTGGCCGACGCATGCCATTCGGACGACCTCGCGGGTCGGCGCGTCGTCCTCGATCATCAGGATGGTCTTCGGGAACGGCATTTGGTCGGGTCCTACTCCTTCTCCAGAAAGTTCGTCACTTGCAGCATGAATTTCTTGAGTTCGATCGGTTTTGCGATGTAGCCGGAGCACCCCGCGGCCAGCGCCTGCTCTTCACTCCCCTTCAGCGCGTTGGCTGTCAGGGCGACCACCTTGATACCCGCGGTGGCCGGGTCAGCTTTGAGCTGGCGAGTGACCGCTAATCCATCAACGCCGGGAAGCTGCATATCCATCAGTATTAGGTCGGGCCGGAGGTGGCGAGCCTTCTCCAGGCCCTCCTGGCCGTTGGCGGCGGTGTCCACGGTGAAGCCATTGCCCTCCAGGACCATCCGGGCGAGGTCCAGGTTGGACGGGTTGTCCTCGACGACCAGGATGCGGTTGCGCTTGCTCGGGCCGGGCCGGAGGGGGAACTCGACGGTGAAGGCGGTTCCCTTCTCGGGCGCGCTATCGAATTCGATCGAGCCCCCATGCAGTTCGACCAGCTTCTTGGTCAGGGCCAGCCCCAACCCGGTGCCGGGATACTCCCGGTTGTTGGCGCTCTGGACCTGGTAAAAGGCGCCAAAGATCTTGTGCTGGAGCTCCCGGGGGATCCCGATGCCGCTGTCCTGGACGGTGATCCGGAGCGCCTCCTCCCGGACAACGGCCTGGAGGCCGACCTTCCCCGAGGGCGGGGTGAACTTGATGGCGTTCGACAGCAGGTTGTAGAGGACCTGCTTGAACTTGTTCTTGTCGGCGATCAGCAGGGCGTCAAGCGGCTCGACGCTGGAGGAGATCTCGATGTCCTTCTTCATCGCCAGCGAGCGCACGACATTGAGCACTTCGCGGACGGCCGAGTCGATCCCGAATTCCTCGTAGACCAGGTCCATCCGGCCGGCCTCGACCTTGGTCAGGTCGAGGACGTCGTTGATCAGCGAAAGGAGATGGCGGCCGCTGTTATAGATGTTGTCCAGGCAATCTCGACGCTGCTTCTCGCTGATCTTGCCCGCCAGGTCGTCCCGGAGCAGTTCCGAGAACCCGAGGATGGCGTTGAGTGGCGTGCGCAACTCGTGCGACATGTTGGCCAGGAACTCGGACTTGAGCCGGCTGACCTCGGCGATCTGGGCGTTGGCGGTCTCGAGTTCGCCCAGGTGCGCCTGCAGCTGTTCGTAGAGCCGGCCGTTCTCGATCGCGATCGCGGCCTGGTTGGTGATGACCTTGAGGATGGCGACGTCCAGCTCGGTGAACGGATCCACGCGCTGGCGCGAGATGGTCATGGCACCCACCACCCGCTGGGTCGTCGCCAGCGGCTGAACCATCAGCGCGCGTGGCGAGCGGCTCTGATCGAGCATCTTGAAGCGCGGGTCCAGGGTGGCGTCGGCGATGTTGAGCGTCTCGAGCTGCTCGACCGCGTACCCGAGAATACCCTCGCCGAGGACGAAGCGGGCGATGTGCGGCACCATGTCGCGGTGCGGGTAGGTGGCGGTGGCGGTCAGCTCGCGGCTGCCCTCGTTGAGCAGGAAGACCGTGGCTGCGTCGAACTGCACCATCTGGGAGGTCGCGCGCAACATCGCATCGATGTTGTCGTCGAGCGACAGGGAACCGGTGAAGAGACCCCCGAGCCGGTTCAGCAATTGAATCTCGGGGTCGGCTGTCACGTGGGCCACATTATAGGTCATGATTTTTGACACAACAGCAACTGCGGTTGTGGGCTTTCGATACTGCAACGTCACCCTCCGTGACTTCCTTTCTCTGTCGGCCGCCTGATTTCGAGCCCCGGCGAGGTTGTGTCACGCAACCGGGGCCCCGCTAAGCTGAGACGCTGTGAAAGCCGTTCGATTTCACCAGCACGGCGGACCCGAGGTCCTGCGCTATGAGGAGGTGCCAACCCCGACGCCGGGGCCGTCGGAGGTTCTCATCGGGCTCCGGGCCGCGGCGCTCAACCACCTCGACCTCTTTGTCCGCACCGGCCAAACCCCCGGCGTGCCTCTCCCCCACATCGGCGGCGCCGACGGCGCCGGAGTGGTGCTGGCCAACGGCACGGGCGCGGCCCGCCACCCGGTGGGCAGCCGGGTGTTCTTCGACCCCGGCCTCAGCGACGGGATCTGCGATTACTGCGCCCGCGGCGAGCACAGCTTGTGCGATCGCTGGGAGATCCTGGGCGAACATCGGGACGGTACCTTTGCCCAGGCGGTGGTGATCCCGGAAATCAACCTCCGGCCGATTCCCGTCGACCTCACCTTCGAGGAGGCTGCCGCGTTTCCTCTGGTGTTTCTGACGGCCTGGCGCATGCTCGTGACCAAGGCACGGGTGACCCAGGGCGAGAGCGTGCTCATCCTTGGCATCGGCGGCGGCGTCGCGCTGGCCGCCTTGCAGATCGCCAAACATGCGGGCGCCCGGGTCTTCGTCACCTCGAGCAGCGCGGAGAAGCTCGAGCGGGCGAAGGCGCTGGGCGCTGACGTGCTCATCAACCACCAGGAGACCGATTTTTCGCGGGAGGTCTGGAGGATCACGGAAAAACGCGGGATCGATGTGATCGTCGACAACGTTGGCGCGGCGACCTGGGACCGCAGCATCCGGGCGCTTGCCAGGGGCGGTCGCTTGGTGACCTGCGGGGCGACCAGTGGTCCCAAGCCGGACGAGGACCTTCGCCGGCTCTTCGTCAAGCAGGTGACGATCTTCGGGTCGACCATGGGAACGCGCCACGACTGGGAGCAGGTCACCCGGCTGCTGGCCGCGAAGACCCTGCGGCCGATCGTCGACCGGGTCTTCCCGCTCGAGCAGGCGGCGCAGGCGCAGTCGCTGATGGAGGACCAGGGCCAATTCGGCAAGATCGTGCTCAGCATCCCACCGCTGTCGTGAAACGGCGGGCGCTGACCACCCTGATCGCGCTGACGCTCGTTGCGTGCGGCCAGCCAACCGCACAGTCGGGGCCGACGCCCTCCCCGCGCCACACGCCGACCGCTACACCCAGTCCGACCCCGCCGCCGACGCCGACGCCAGTCCCGCCACCCCCCAATCTGGCCGCTGCCGGGGGAATCTCCCCCGCGCCGGGCTTTTCCGCCTACGTCTACACGAGGGGAGCCGGCGCCACCACCGCGATGGCGTTTGGACCCGACGGCCGCCTCTACGTAGCGACGCAGGGCGGGTCGATCGAAGTCGTGGCCTCACCCGGCGCGGCGCCCCGGACGTTGGTCTCGGGCCTTCCGATCGCGCTCGGGCTCGCCTGGCGAGGCACCGAGCTCATCGTGTCCGTGCGGGGCAGCGTTCGCAGTTACCAGCTCAGCAACGGGGGCCTTAGCGGTGGGCACGTCGTCGTCGGCGGCCTCCCGACGGGCCGTCATCAGAATGACGCGATCCTTCCGATGCCGAACGGGGACGTCCTGCTGGGGTTGGGGTCAACCTGCGACGTCTGCAATGAGCGCGACTCGCGCAGTGCCACGGTGCTGCGTTTCCATGCTGACTGGACCTTTGCCGGGATCGCGGTGCGCGGCACCCGAAATCCGTTCGGGCTCGCGTTGCGCGACAGCACCGGCGATGCCTATGTGATCATCAATGGCCAGGACAACCTCGGAGCTCAGCCTGCCGATCACCTGTTGCGGGTGGTCGATGGCGAAGACGCGGGCTGGCCGCGTTGCTGGCCGGCGTATCCGGATGGCAGTCTCCACGGCAATTGCGCAGGGGTGGCGGCTCCGGTTGCCGTTTTCACGCCGCATAGCTCGGCGGACGGCATCGTCATCTACGGGACCGGCGACGAGTTCGGTGCCGAATATGCCGACAACGCCTTCGTCACCGAGTGGGGCGCGAACGCCGGCGGTCCTATCGGCCGGATTGTGTTGCGCGTCGTCCTCTCAGGGTCCGGTTCCAGCGAGCGGGGTCAGGTCACCACCTTTGCCAGAGGGTTCTCGCATCCGCTTGCGATCACGGTCGCGCCCGACGGCGGCCTGCTGGTCGGCGATTATGGCACCGGGCAGATCACGGAGATCTACCGCACCGGCTGAGAAAGAACGCAGCCCTGCGGCCCGTCGCATTGACTATCGGCCTGGCAGATCGATTGAGAGACATGTCGGACTGGCTGGCCCAGGGCGAGGCGAGCGCCAGCCAGGGCTACCCCACATCGGAGAGCGGTCCGGTCCACCGCCCGGGTCGCGAGTGGTACGGGCAGGTGATGCCAGGATCATGGGCGCCGAACATCGATTCCGATGGGGTCGACGGCAAGCTCGCCGGCGTCGCGGCCATCCTTGCGCATGACCCCGCGTTCGACGAGAACGCCTTCCTGGCCCAGGTACAGCGGCTCTTCTTCGCGGTGCTCGAAGCATGGACCGCGCTCAAGCCGGCGTTGAGCCAGGGCGTGATGGCCTCCGTGATCTGGGAGCAGCAGAAGGCGCAGATCGCTGCCTATCGCACCAAAGGCTGGCGCAACCTGCTCGACGGGCTCAGCTTCACCAGCGCGGTCGTGGCCGGGGCGCTCTCCAATAGCGGGTTCGACACCGTGACGGTTCGCCTCAACGCCAACTCCGCCGACTATGACCTCGACGCAGGGTCACGCGTCATCCGCGGCGACACCAACCCATGGGATTGGACCGAAGACTGGATCTTCCAGCGTCCGTCGACGATGACGACCGGTCAGCCGGGGACGATCACCTCGCAGAACTGTCCGAACTGTGGCGCCTCGGTCAACGTCGACATCACGAGCATCTGTCCCTTCTGCGATGCTGCGGTCATTAGTGGCAAGTTCGGTTGGTTGCTTACGAGAATCGATCGAGTCTAGTTAAGAAGTTCGCGAGGCGTTTCTTGAAGAATTTCGAAGCCCTTGTCGCGGGCTTCGAAATTCGAAGGCCGAGCTCCGTCCGCTCCGAGATACGCGCGGACAAGCGTGAACCGAATGGCCTGGGAGCTGCGCGCGTACCTTGATGGCAGCGTGGAAACCGGACGGAGCTCGGTTTCAACCCCTTTTCGGGGTTGAAAACAGAAAACCGACCATCGCTCAGTGGTCGGTTTTCCTGCCCCGCTGTGGGCCGCGCCCGCCGGCAGGCGAGCGCGTCTATTCTCTCACCGCCCGGGTCCCTTTTGTGTCGAGGTGCGAATTTGACCCCGGCCCGAGTCCGGATTGAGCGTGCACGCTATCACGAAATGCGCCAATCTGGGTTCGTGCCTAGAGCGCCCCTGCCTCGCGCAGGCTGCGGAAGCGCTCGGCGGATACCACCAGGTGATCCAGGACTTCCACGCCGAGTAACCGGCCGGCCTCGAGGAGGTGGCGGGTCACCGCCAGGTCCTCGGGGCTGGGGGTCGGGTCGCCCGAGGGATGGTTGTGCGCCAGGATGACCGCGGCAGCGCCCATGGTCAGCGCCGGCCCGAAGACCTCGCGCGGCTGGAGCGCCGCGACGTTGAGCCCGCCGACCGCCACCCGCTCGCAGCCGACCGGCTGGTTGCGCGTATTCAGATACAGCACAGAGAAGCACTCCTTCGGGCTGCTCCGGAGGTCCTGGAACTGGAGCAAGGCCTCCCGCGGTGAGGTGACCGCAGGGGCGGCGCTGTCAGCTGGAACGTGCCAGCGTCTGGCCAGCTCCCGAACCATCAAGAGCCGGCGGACCTGTGCCGGCCGAAACCCGTGCCGGCGCGCCGCGTCCCGCAGGTCGCCCGGCTGACGCTCGACGATGCCGCCCTCGGCCAACAAGGCCTTCACCCCCGTGAGGTCGGCGCGCTGCCCGAGCAGCGCCGCCAGCAGACCTGGCTCGTCCGGCGCAGCCACGGCCTGATTCTACTACATTTTTGTGTGTATGCAGACGCCGAGATCAGTGGCGGCCGAAGACCGCACCCAGGACTACGACGACCACGATCAGAACCAGGACCACAACGACCACGCCCACGACGAGGGCGTAGCGGTTGATGATCGAGTCGCTGATCGGCGCGTCGACCGACATCGGCGGTCCCGGTTGCAGCGGTGAGCCGGCGCCTGGTGGGAGCGGCGATCCGGGCGGCGCCGGATCGGGTGCGCGTCCGTCAGCTATGGGATCGTCGTGTTCGCTCATCCTTGCCACTCCGATGCTTGTGTGATGTTGTCGAGGACCCAGCCGAACTGTCCGCTGGTGACGGTCGCCTTGCAGTAGCTACAGACACCGGACTCGTTGATCGACAATGGAGCGCCGCAGTTGGGACACTGCGTGACCTCCGCCCCTTCGCCAGCCTTGGTTCGGGCCGATCCGCTTCGAATGAAGGTCCAGTACTCGGTGAAGTTTTGATTCTGGCGCGAACCGTAGATGACTTTGTTGGCGGTGGTGTCGTCCACCTCGTAGTCCGCGGCGCTGGCGTCGATGCGGACCGTGATGGTGTCGAAGTTGGGATCGGTCTGCACCTTGACGATGTGCACGCCGCCGATGACCAGATTATCGAGCATGTTCTTTTTGTGGGCGGCGATCATGGCGTCGATCTGTGTCTTCCACCGGTGGTAGATGCCGTCGGACATGTAGACGCGAGCGGGTTCAAGGTTGCGATCCATCCACGCCTTCTGCAGCGCAAAGAAGGCGGCCTGCGCCCGGTCGAGGAACATCTGCTGGTTGAAGTTTGGATCCTTGGTCTGTAGGGCCGCCAGGTCTTCGGTCACGGTCGAGCGCATCTGCGCCATCGGGGCGTACGCCGGACCGTAGTTCGCTGCCTGCATCGGGTTGCCGATGCTCGTCCGGCGGTAAACCTGCCAGAGGGCGAAGAGGATGAAGAGAAAGAAGAAGAACCCGCCCCCGCCGCCGCCGAAGAAGAGGAAAGGCAGCAGCAAGCCGCCACCGCCGCCCCCACCAAAGGAGCCGCCGCCGCCAAACCCGCCCCCGCCGCCCCCGAAGCCCTCGCCACCGCCGGCGCGAGCAAACGCCAGGAGCGGGCTCGTCAGGACGATCGAGGTTGCCAGTAGCGCCGCCAGGCCCAAACGCCGCCTCAGGTTCACTGGGACGGTGCCGGTGTGCCTCCGCCGGTGAGTGTTTGGCCGCAGTTGGTGCAGAACTTAGCGGTCGCCGAATTCTGCGTGCCGCACTTTGGACAGGCAATGGTTGCGCCGGCCGGCGCCGGAGCCGGCGAGAGCGCCTGGCCGCAGCTATTACAAAACTTGGCGTTCTCCGCGTTCAGCGCGTGGCAGTTGGGACAGCGGACCTGAATCTGACCGCCGGCGGCCAACGTCTGACCCATCTGGCCGGCCACCAGACCGCCGACCCCGAGGCCGACGCCGAGGAACGCCGGGTTGACGGCTCCGCCCTGACCGGGCCCCTGGGCCAAACCCTGACCCGCGCCGATCATCGCCTGGCCTGCCGCGTACTGCTGGAAGCCGCCTGCCAGCTTGGTGTACTGGACGTCATGCAGGAAGGTCTTCAGCTTCTCCTCATCCTCTGGCTTGAGGGTGATCGTGAAATTTCCGAGCCGGACGATCTGCAGGCCGTAGCTGTTGATGTTGCGCTGTACCTGGGCGATGGTTTCCGATTCGATCTCGTCGGTATGGGCCGCGATGCCGAGCAGCGGCCAGCCGCTGCTGACGACGTGCGACACGACGTCGGTTCGCAGGGTCTTGAGCAATTGCTCGCGCATCCAGTCGGTGATCTCATCGTTGGTCGATAGGTTCTGGGTGCCGACCAGGTTGACGATCAGCGACTGCGGCTCGACCACCTTCAGCGAGTACTCGCCAAACACGCGCAGCCCGACGCCAAAGTTGGTCTGAGGATCGACGACGTTGTCGATGGCGCCGCCGAACGGCAGGTTGGGAAACTCGCGCGTGGAGATGAAGTAGAGCTCGGTGCGGAAAAGATTCCCCCCGCTGGCTGCGTCCACCAGGATCCCGAGGAAGGGAATCTCGGAAGAGTCGAGGGTTACCCGGCCCGGCTGAATCGTGCCCTGGACCCGGCCGTCGCGGAAGAAGACCGCCAGCTCGTCCTGCTCCACGGTCAGCTGGGTGAGCTTGCGGATGTTCGTATCGGGCCACTTGAACAGAATCTGGCCCTTGGCTGAATCCGGGCGTGCGATGAACTCGCGCCGGACTTCCCCGAAGATACCCATCTCGACCTCCAATACTGGATCCGGCGGTTCGGCCGCCCACCGGCGTTATAGCAGAAAAACGTCGGACCTAAAGAAGTCCTTCCCCAACGCCGTGAGCGGCAAACTATGAGCCTTCCAGCGCCCCAGCTTCGCCCGGCCTCGCGCGCGCGAACGCCGGCGCCGCCGCGCGCCTTGCTGATCGCTCTTAGCACGCCCGCCGTGCTCTTGCCAGTCTATGGGCTGCTCGCGCTGGGATTGTTTGCCGCCACCTGGACGCACCCATTCACACACGTCATCGGCGATGGTCCCGACCCGCCCGTCTTCATCTGGTACTTGCGCTGGGTGCCTTTTGCCATCGGTCACGGACTCAACCCGCTCTTCACCAGCTACCTCGATCTTCCCGACGGCATCAACCTGATGTGGCAGACGTCGGTGCCACTGCTCGGCTTGCTGCTGGCCCCGATGACGCTCACGCTGGGGCCGATCTTCGCCTACAACCTGCTGATGACGGCGTCGATGGCGCTCGCCGCGTGGTGCGCCTTCCTGGCATTTCGCCGTCACGTCGGGCGTCCCTGGGCGGCCGCCCTGGGTGGGCTGCTCTTTGGTTTCTCGCCCTACATGCTGGCCCAATCATTGGGGCATCCGCATGTCGGGGTCGCGTTCATCTGCCCGCTGCTGCTGATCGCCTTCGAAGAAGCCGTGGTGCAGCAACGGCGGTCGCCCTGGCGCCTGGGAGCTGGCATCGGCGCGCTCGCCGCGGCGCAGCTGCTGATCTCCGAGGAAGTGTTGCTGACCCAGGTCCTGCTGGCCTGCATGGCGCTCGCCATCCTGGGTGGCTTGCGTCCCGAGCAGGTCCGCTTACGGGCGGCTTATGTCCTCAAGGTTCTGGGAGTTGCCGCCGGCATTCTCACCCTGGTCGCCGTCTGGCCACTGTGGATGCAGTTCTTCGGGCCCCAGGCGGTCCACGGCACGCTGGCGACATCGAATGTCTTTGTCACCGATGTGGCCGGTCTCCTGTTGCCCACCTCGCTGCAGGCGATCGCCCCGGCTGCGCTGACCGCCGTCACCGACCGGTTCAGCGGCAGCCAGTATGAGGCGGGCGCATTCGTCGGCCTGCCGCTGCTCGGCCTCCTGGTCTTCGCCGCGGTGCGCTGGTGGCGAGCGCCGGTCGTGCAGGTGGCGTCGATGACGGCGTTGCTCGCCGCCGGCCTCTCATTCGGCGTCACCCTCCACCTCGGCGGTGTGACCACCGGGATCCCGGCCGGGTTGCTGGCCCTCGCGTTCCTGGCGGTGGGCCGCACGCGGGCCGGACGCCTGACACCCGTGATCTTTGGGCTCGCCTGGGCAGGGCTGGCGACCGTGCCGCTGCTGCACAACGTAGTGCCCAGCCGGCTGATGCTCTACGTGTTCCTTTTTGCCGGCCTGCTGCTGTCGGTGCTGGTCGATCGCTGGGACTTCGCCTCGCCACGGCAGACGATGGCAGGTGGCGCGATCGCGGTGCTGGCGCTGCTGACCCTGCTGCCACGGATTCCCTTTGCCAGCTCACCGGCCAACGTGCCGGTCTTCTTCACCGCCGGCGCGGTCTCGAGCCTTCCGCCGGACAGCGTCGCGCTGGTCATTCCCTATGCCCACGAACTCGAGTCGCGAGCGATGCTCTGGCAACTGAGCGCTGACCTGCGCTTCAAGATGCCGGAGGGCTACGCGAACCGGCCTGGCCCGGCGCTGGATCCAGCGCCGACCATGTTGGGGCGCGACCTGATGGCGATGCAGCAGGGAGTGGCGGCACCGGAGGTGTCGACGGCATATCGCGCGACGGTGCTGGCGGAGCTCCGGCACTGGCAGGTGCAGACGGTGGTGCTCGGCCCGATGGCCGGCGAGGATCGGATGCGGGAATTCCTCACGTCCATCATGGGGACGCCCCCGACGCAGGATGGCGGCGTCTATCTGTGGAGGCTGGGCCCGAGCTAGGGAGGGTTGGCTCCGGAGCCCGGATTCGAACCGGGAACCGTCACGTTAACAGCGTGCTGCTCTACCGTTGAGCTACTCCGGACTGCCAGGCGCGAACCAGTATATCCGTCGACTTCCGGGTCAGCTTGCGATCCGCTGCGGCACCTGCCGTCCGGCCCCGCCGTCGGCGCCGGCCGCTTCCCCCGCGCGTTCTTCTTCGTGGTATTCGGCGTCGGTATTGACCAGCCAGGGGTCGTAGTTGGCCCCCAGCGCGATATTCCGCGCCACCAGGATCCCCGTCATCATCGAGTGGTCCTGGTTGTTGTAGTGGTGCATCCCATTGCGCCCCACCAGCCACAGGTTCGGCAGCGCCCGGCGCAACCATTCGCGGATGACCTCGAGGTGGCCGAGGTAGGCACCGTCGTAGACGGGATAAGCCTTCGGCTGGCGATAGACCATCCCCGCCTTGACCTCCTCGGGCCGAACGATCCCGAGCGCCACCAGCTCACGTCGCCCCAGGTCGAGCAGGTCGGCATCGGGCCAGCTCCACATCCCGTCTTGTTCGAAGCAGAAGTACTCCATGCCCAGCCCCGTCAGGCCACTGTCGTCGACCATCGCCGAACTGAAATTCTTGAAGTTTCCGATCCGCCCCACCTTCACGCCAGGGTCGTGCACGTAGATCCACTGATCCGGGAAGACGTTGGCGCGGTCCACCACCACGTTGACCGTGATGAAATCGCGATATCCGAGGGCGTCGGCCGCGGCGCGCACCATCGACGGCGCCGCCGGCTGGAGCTTCGCGATCAACTCGCGGATCGGCATGGTGCTGATGAACTCCGAACCCAGCACATCGAGCGTGCCGCCGTTGCGGTCCTTCACCTGCACGGCGATCACGCGACCATTCGCGTGGCGAACCGCGACCACCTCCTCCCCCAGGCGCACCGGATGGCCGGCGGCTGCCAATCGCGACGCCACCGCCTCCCACATCTGCCCGGCGCCCAGGCGCGGATAGCGGAAGGCGTCCACCAGGGTTTTCACGATCGCGCGCTCGCCGCCGCCGCGCAAGGCCGCGGGGAGGAGGGCGTTGCGGATCACTTCGATCAGGTTGAGCCCGCGAATCCGCTGCCCGGCCCAGTCGGCCGACAACGCGCTCGTCGGGATGCCCCAGACCTTTTCGGTATAGGTTTTGAAAAAGATCTCGAACAACCGCCGCCCAAATTGGTTGGAGACCCAATCCTCGAAGGACTGCGGGTCGGCGACCGGTCGCAGGCGCGCCTGCGCGTAGCTCACCAGGCAGCGCGCTGTCTCGTACGGTCCCAGGTTCAGGAAGGCGTTCGAGGCCTTGATCGGGTAGTCGAAGAACTTCCCCCGGTACATGATCCGCGTCAGCCGCGACACCGGCCGGATCTCATCGCCCAGCACCTCGGTCCAGAGCGCTTCGATCTCGGCGCTCTTGGAGAAAAACCGGTGGGGGCCCACGTCGAACCGGCATCCCATGAACTCGAGCGTGCGGGCAATCCCGCCGACCTGGCGGGGATCCTTCTCCACCACCGTTACCGGGGTGCGATGGCGCAACAGCTCGTACGCGGCGGACAGCCCGGCCGGCCCGGCGCCCATCACCACCACGTGCTTGGTTGCACCGGGCGAAGTCAGGTCAGGCATGCCGCAGAGGAGCAACTCCGCGCCGGGCGACCCTCTTGCACTCGGGCGGCGGCCCCCACCATACCCTCCCCCATAGGGGGGAATTCGCTGAGCCCTTCCCTGGGAGGGACCGAGCCAACTTTGGGCGGTCTACCTTACTATTGCGCTCCGTGGCCCAGGCGTCGAAAACCCCGACCCCTCGTGTGCATCCGTTCCTGGAGCGGCTTGCGCGCGGCCCCCTCCTGGGGGACGGCGCCATGGGAACGCAACTCCACGCCAGGGGCGTGAGCTTCGAGCGCTCCTTCGACGAGCTCAACCTCACCGAGCCCAAAATCGTCGAGGAAATTCACCGAGCGTACATTTCGGCCGGGGCGGAGCTGATCGAGACCAACACCTTTGGCGCCAACCGCATCAAGCTGGCCCGCCACGGGCTCGACAAGCGGGTGCGGGACGTCAACGTCCGGGCCGTCAAGCTCGCCCGGGAGGCCCGCGAGATCGCCGGCGAGCCAATCTTCATCGCCGGGTCGGTCGGGCCGATCGGCCAGCAACTGGCGCCGATCGGTCGGATTACCGTCGCCCAGGCGACGGCCGCCTTCGAGGAACAGATCGCCGGACTGCTGGAGGGCGGGGCGGATCTCCTCGTGCTGGAGACCTTCACCAACCTCCCCGAGATCCTCGCCGCCGTCGACGCCGCCCGCCGGACGACGGACCTCCCGATCGTTGCCCAGATGACCTTCGCCGAGGACGGCCTCACCCTCAGCGCCGAGGAGCCGAGCCAGGTGGTGCAGGCGCTCGAGCGCGCCGGCGTCGACGTCATCGGCGTCAACTGCGGGGTCGGTCCACAGGTCGCGCTCCAGGTCCTCGAGCAGATGCGCAACCAGACCCGCCTTCCCCTCTCGGGCCAGCCCAACGCTGGACTGCCCGCCCGCGTCGAAGGCCGGTTCTTCTATTTCGCCACCCCCGAGTACTTCGCGACCTTCGCCCGCCAGGCGGCCGACCTCGGCGTCGCCTACATCGGCGGTTGCTGTGGCACCACGCCGGCACACATCGCCGCCATGCGGGCCGCGCTCAAGCCAGCCGCGAGCCCGACCCGGATCACTTCCCCCGCGCCCTCCACCGCGATCGCCATCGACCTCAACCCGGCCGAGCAGCTGCCGCCCACCTCGTTCGCGCAGCGGCTCGATGACCACGCCTTCGTCGTCAGCGTCGAGATCGACCCTCCACGCGGTCTCAATCCGGCGAAGTGCATCACCGGCGCGAAGCTCGTCAAGGATGCGGGCGCGGACGCCGTCAACATCGGCGACAGTCCGATGGCACGCGTCAGGATGAGCGCGCTCTCGCTCGCCGTCATGATCCAGCAGCAAGTCAGCATCGACACCCTGATCCACTTCACCTCGCGCGACAAGAACCTGATGGCGCTCCAGGCAGAACTGATCGGCGCCCACGCGCTTGGCATCCGCAACATCATCGCGCTGACCGGCGATCCGCCACGGATTGGCGACTATCCCTCGGCGACCGGCGTCTGGGACGTCGACTCCATCGGTCTGATCAAGATCCTGCAGCGTCTCAACGAGGGCTACGACTGGCTGGGGACCTCGATCGGCAAACCCGCCAACTTTACGATCGCCTGCGCGGTCAACCCGTCGGCCGAGGATCTCGACCATGAGATCGACCGCTTCCGGCAGAAGATCGAAGCCGGCGCGCACGTCGCCATGTCCCAGCCGCTCTACGACCGCGAAACGCTCGAGCGATTCTTCGAGAAAACCGGGCCGCTGCCAATCCCCTTCCTCCTCGGCGTGCTCCCGCTGCAGTCGTCGCGCCACGCCGAATTCATGCACAACGAGGTTCCGGGCATCGTCATCCCCGCGCAACTGCGGGAGCGTATGCGGCTCGCCGGCGAGAACGGGATCGCGGAAGGCCTGGCACAATCGCGCGAGCTCCTGCGCGACACCAGGGACCTGGTGCAGGGTGTCTACCTCATGCCATCGTTCGGACGCTACGAGGTGGTCGCGGAGCTGGTCCGCTGGCTACGGCACGAGCGCGTTAGCGACCTGTCCCGAAGCGCTCCCAGCTGACGATCTCTGCCAGCGGCCGTCGCCCGCGCGGGATCGGGGCGTTCTCAGGGAGGCGCAACGCCTGCGGACCTGCCGGATAGCCGACCGAGAGCATCGTCCGCAAATGGCGGTCATGCGGAATGCCGAGCAGCGCACGGGCGCGGTCCTCATTCTCCTGCGGATAGATCGATGCGATGCACGAGCCGACGCCATGCGCCCAGGCCGCCAGCATCAGGTTCTGCATCAGCCGCCCCTCGTCGATCAGGCTCGAGGCATCGTCGCCCCCCATGACCAGCGCAATCGCGAGGGTCGCGGTCGCGAGGTGGCCCGCATAGCGTCCGCATGAGGCGAGGGCCGCCAGGTTCTGGCGGTTTGTCACCACGATCAGATCCCACGGTTGATTGTTTTTGGCAGATCCGGTCCACCGGCCGGCGTCGAGAACGTCGAGCAAGACCTCGTCCGGGATCTCGCGCTCGGAAAACAGCCGTACCGACCGCAGCGACTTGATCAGCTCCGACTCACGCACCGGGTCAGTCTACCGGCGGCGCCACCTTCCGTCTTTTCCTCCCGCGCTTTCCCGCCACCTGCGCCTGAGACTCTGCGTCGCCAGCGTTACCGGCGGCGCGACGCTCGCGTTATCAGGGCATCACAACCAGCAGAAAGGGGGTGCGCTAGCAGGGACCTCGTCGCGGCTGACGTCACGGAAAACATCAAGCAAAGGAAAGCACCCATGTTCAAACGACTCCTGCCCATCGCGGGCATCATCGGGCTTCTCACCATCGCCCTGGCCGGCTCGGCGGCAGCCGGCGGCGGTGGCGGCTACGGCGGACCAGGCTTGTTCAAGTTCACGGACTGGAGCGCCAACGCCAACCTCACCGATCCGTCCGGCAATTCCTACGGCAGTGTCTATGTCGATCGCGGGATGCAGAGTTTCAAGCTCAAGCAGACGCCGGGAGCGCCGGTCGTCGAACGACCGGGCACGGTGCTCAACGTTTCCGAGGCATCAGGGTACGGCTGCTGGATCATCCCGGACTCGGCGTTCGTGGTGGCCAGCGACCTCTCCGGCGCCACGCTCAACATCCATGCGACAGCCGGCATGGTGTGTCCTGGCTTCTACGTCGGCTCGGCGACCGGGGGGAAGCCCGGCCTGCAGAGCGCGCTTGGATTTGGCGGCGGCGGGCCGCCTCCGAACCAGATCACCGACATCACGGTCAACCTGGCCTGGACCGGCTCGGGCGCGCTATGGACCAACACGAACTCCGGCAACAGCAAGTGCATGGGCTACGTCGCGACCTTCCACGGCAGCTTCGATTACGAGTTCGCGACCGCGACCGGCATTTGGGGTGATGAGACCGTCAGCGATCCGCTGGCCCAAGTCGCCCACTCGACCCAGACCAGCAACAGCAACATCTCGGTCCCCGCGGCCTGCAACCCGTACGGTTTCTAGGCGTCGGCGAGCGGGGGGCTAACGGGTGGGCGGCTTGCGCCGCCCGCCCCCCGGTCTTGCTCGGCGCGAGGCCCCCTCGATGTGTGGAAGGTACGACCGATCGCCGATCCATTCGGCCGGGATGATCACCAGCGCCCTGGCGAGCCCGTTGATGGGCGAGGCGTAGGCGGATCGAAACCGGGAGAAGGTGGGCCAGGCCTCATCGGCGGGTTTGCAGTGATAGCCGGCCTTCTTCAATCGCTCCCACGCCTCATCGAATTCGAAGCGCTCGATGATCGGCGAGTCGGATCGTGGCGTCCACCGACGAAAGTACCAGGACAGATCCTCGACCAGATGATTCCCGACGCGGTACATCAACTTGGCAGGCCCTTCCGACATGTCCTCGACCGTGCTCATCACCAGGACGGCCGCATCCATCACCGCGCCGAACGAATTGAGCCACGCCTCGTTGTCGTGACTCGATCGAAAGAACACCAGCATGGGGTACGCCAGGTGGCTCTCGAGCACCGCCGCGGCCCACTGTCGCCACTCGTCAAATGTTTTGATCAGCTCCTCCGGCATCCCGTGCGTCGCGGCCGTCTCGAGCATCTGCACCCCCGACGGGGGCGCGCCGGCAAACGCATCCAGCGTGACGACCAGCTCCTCGCGTCGCTGAAAGGACTCGTAGAGGGAGAAGAGCAGCGTGATGGCGAGCGCCCCCAGGATGACGCCGGTCGCGCTCTCTGCGATGGTCGCCAGCCGGGCCGGTACGCCCTCAGGGACGAAGTCGCCGTAGCTGAGCGGCACCAGTGTCGACGCTGAGAAATACACCGAGGTCCCAAAGGACTCTGGCACCGGACGCATCTCGTCGCGCACCCCGTCGATGATCAACCCGTACGCGACCACCAGGGCCAGTCCCCAGGCGACGAAGATGGCGAGGACGGCAACCGGGCCGTAGGTCGCCAGCCAGCGCTCACGCCGAGGGATCGACGACATGCGGTTTCCCACCCATCGCCACATCCAGTAGAGCCCTCGAACGATGTACCGCACCGTTGCCAACTTGTTGATGGCTGGGCGCGGGAGAACGACCGACTGAAAGATGTCGTACAAGACGACAAGGAGCAGGGCAAGCCCAGCGACGATCTCCCCAAAGTGAAGCGTGGCCTCGCTCATGGCCCACTCATTGTGCCTCGCCGTGCAGGCTACGGCGGGGGCTGCGGGCTAGCGAGGGACGATGCTGTCTTCGAAGCCCTCGGCCTCCGCTAGAGTAGGAGCACCTCGGCCGGACAACTAAGCAGGAGGGGTTGAATTGTCAGTCGGCTGGATCATCGTGCTGGCGATCGTCGTCGTCGTCGTGCTTTTCCTGGTGCTCACCTACAACCGCCTGGTCACCCTGCGGCAGCGGGTCAAGGAAGCGTTCTCGGACATCGAGGTCCAGCTCAAGCGTCGTCATGACTTGATTCCCAACTTGGTCGAGACCGTCAAGGGTTATGCCGCCCACGAGCGGGGCGTCTTCGACGAAGTCACGCAGGCTCGCGCCGGCGCGATCGCGGCTGGTGCTAAGGGTCCGCAGCAGCAGGCGGCTGCCGAGGACATGCTGACCGGTGCCCTGCGCTCGTTGTTCGCGGTCGCCGAAGCTTATCCGCAGCTGCAGGCCGTGCAAGAGTTCAAAGATCTGTCGGAGAACCTGCGCGATACCGAGGACAAGATCCAGTTTTCGCGGCGTTTCTACAACGCCCAGGTGCGCGATTACAACACGGCGCTCCAGACCTTCCCAACCGTACTGTTGGCCAACTCGCTCGGCTTCATGGCGTCGGAATACTTCGAGGTCGAGGCGCCGTCGGACCGCGAGGTACCGAAGGTGAGCTTCACGCCTTCCTCGTAAGGGCCCGTGGACCAGCCGGGCGTCGCCGGCGGCGGGCCTCCACCGACGGCGCACGTCAACGTGTACGACGAGATCGCCGGCAACCGGTGGCGCACCTGGCTGCTGATCGGCCTCTTCATCGCGCTGGTGGCGCTTCTCGCCTATGTTCTTGGCGCGGTCGCGGTCGGCGGCAACGCCGGATTCTTCATCCTTCCCTTTGCCGTGGCGATCTCCGCCGGCTCCGCACTGGTTTCCTACTTCGCCGGGGACAAGATCGTGCTCGGCATGTCCCAGGCACACGAAGTCTCCAACCAGCAGGAGCCGCAGCTTCATCACGTCATCGAAGAGCTGGCGATCGGGGCCGGGATCGCCAAGCCGAGGGTCTACGTCATCGAAGACAGCGCTCCGAATGCTTTCGCGACCGGCCGCGATCCGGCGCACTCTTCAGTGGCGGTCACCCGCGGCCTGTTGACGAAGCTCGATCGCACGGAGTTGCAGGGCGTGATCGCTCACGAACTCTCCCATGTTCGAAATTTCGACATCCGGTTGATGCTGCTCGTCGCGGTCCTGCTCGGGATGGCGGCTCTCCTCTCTGACTGGGTCTTCCGTAGCATGTTCTGGGGTGGCCGGGGACGCGACCGCGACCGCGGCGGCAACGCGATCTTGCTAGTCGTCGCCCTGGTGCTCGCCATCCTCACGCCGATCGTCGCCCAGCTGATCCAGCTCGCCGTTTCACGCCGGCGGGAATACCTGGCCGATGCCTCCGGAGCCCTGCTGACGCGCTACCCGCACGGCCTTGCCAGTGCCTTACGGAAGATCGCGGCCGACAAGGAGGCGCTCGAGGTCGCCAACAAGGCGACCGCTCCCCTCTACATCGCCAACCCGCTCAAAGATGCGCCGCGCTTCCTCGATGGGCTCTTCGATACCCACCCGCCCATCGAGGAACGGATCAAGCGCCTCGAAGCCATGTAACCGAGGTTCTCCTTACCAGGCTCCGCCGCCACCCCCGCCGCCGCCTCCGCCCGAGAAGCCGCCTCCGCCTCCGCCGCTCCCTCCACTCCCCGCCGGGGTTTCCGCCACTGCCGTGCTCAAGTTGCTCGAAAAACCTTCCAGGCTGCTCGCGAACAAGATCGGCGTGAACGCGCCCTGCCCCTGGTACCAGGACGACACGGACGGCGTCGTATCGATGCCCTCAAAGGCCTTCGCCCAGCGGTGGACGCAACCAAAGACGATCGCGTAGGGCAGGTATTGGGTGAAGAGCTCCGCCTTTTCCGCGAACGCCTGGCGGTTCTTCTCCGCCGCGTTCATGTATACGCGAAAGCCAAGCGTCTTTTTGAACAGGTCGGTACCCAATCCGGTGCGGCGAGGCATCCAGGAGGTGGTGGCGATCATGAACGCGCCCAGCAGGATGACGGCAGTGCCCACCAGGCCGAAACCGGCGAGCGCACCCAGTGCGAGGCCCACGACTGCACCAACAATGATGACGGCGATTCCCAGGCCTACCCAGATCAGCCTGGTGCTCTGTGGATTCGCCGCGAACCACCTCAACCGCACGGAGTCGGCGTAGAGGAGCCCTTGGGCCTGGTGCAGGGTGCTGCTGAAGGTCCCCTTCAGACTCGACAGACGAATGGCGGATTTGTTCCGATCGAACAGGCCCTCAAAGATCTTCTTTTCGTAGGGAAGCAGGTCGCGGGTATCGTCCTTTACCGGGACCAGATCCCAGTCATGCTTGCCCGTGACGGGCTTGATGACGAGGTAGCCGCGGACCGCCATGTCGACGATGGTGGCCGTCACATCCTTGGTGTCTGCGGTCTCATCGAGAATCAGGCCCAGTTGCGCCGGACGAAGCTGGTCGGGTGGCCCATACTCTGGCACCACGGCCTCTGGTCGAAAGAGGGGCCGGACGCGCTCCGTCGGATCCTTCGTCGAGTAATAGGCGGAGGCGTACTCCAGGTCGCGGCCCCGCCGCCAGATCATCCAGCCGAGCCATGACAGGCCGAGGAACAAGACCACGAGCGCCCCGCCAACCGTTAAGGGGTCGACCGTGAAGAACTCGAGGAAGGTTCGCGGCTTCCCCCTCAAGATCGGAGCGACCTGGCCAGCAGCGCCGGGCTTGATGCCGGCGACCACGGTCAAATACTCGCCCGGATTGAGCACTCGGGTGGCAGCGAATTGCGCCTCTGCTGTCGTCGATGATTCCCGACAGGCCTCGCGCGTCCCGGTCTGACCCTGGAAGCAGTCGACCCAGAGGAGAGCGTTCGCCGGAACGCTCACCGTCGCGCTCGCCTCCTTGATAGGAACCGCCCATTGGTGCCCAATCGCGTTCCAGTACAGCTCGTCGTGGTCGGCAAAGTGATTGAGCGCGCCGGCGACCGTATAGCTGATCACGTAGCTCTGCATCCCACTCAGGGTCTGGTTCGGATCGCCGATCTTGATTTCTCGGTCGGCGCCGTTGTCCGATGTCGCGTACCGCCATGACCGGCCGGCGGCGTCGGTCACCGAATTGACGGTGAGCTCGTACACCCGGAATGAGCGCCGGTCCCATTCGTAGACGACCGGGATGTCGCGGAAGATGCCGTGGTGCTGCTGTGTTCCGAAATCCACCTGCAACATCTCGCGGACGGTCACCGTCGAATCTGCGTTGATACGGATCGCCACATCGAACGCATCGATCGTCCAGCCCTCATCGGCTGCCGCGGGCCCGGCCCGTAACCCGAGCACCATGCCCGCCAGGATGGCGACCGGCAGCATGGTCACGCGCGGGTGGAGTATGGCCGGAAGCATGGTCTTTATTGTGCAAGGCAGCCCACGGCGGCCGTTACCGACGGTAAACCTATTCGAGCACGCGCCGCATCTGCCGCAGTCAGGACACTCCGAAAAAAGGCAAACGAGGAAGCCCGCGACTTGCTTGCCCAGTACGAGGAGGCATCTCCCTTCCCTCGGAATGGGAGCAGCCGAGCGACGGCACAAAGAAAGGGCAGCCTCCGGGCTGCCCAAAGCATGCTTCGGGTAGGCGGTTAACTCGTCAGCGTACTGTTGGCATCGACCGTTCCGACATCGACGGTGCCGGCGTCAACCGTCCCGGCATCGACTGTTCCGGCGTCGACCGTCCCGGCGTCGACCGTCCCGGCGTCAACCGTCCCGGCGGTGGCACTCGCGGCGGTGGCGCTGCCGGCAGTGGCGCTCGCAGCCTGGCTTGACGCCGCTACGCTGGAGGCCTGGCTGGCGGCCATTGTTCGCCGTACCTCGCGGTCGTCACTCGGGCCTGCGATCCCGCTGCGAAGCTTTTCCTTCTCCGCCGGGCTGAGGTCGTAGGGCCGGAGCGCCGCCTCGAAGTCGTCATTCATCTGCGCACGGAAACGCGCGTCACTCGACGCCTTGAGAACCACCTGCTCCAAGACTTCTTTGCTCATGATTTCACCTCCTTCATATCGGGTTGTCGTCGCTCGGAGTATCGGCCTTCCGGTGGCCGGGGGAAGCGATGTTCAACACCTTTCTCCTGTGTCATTCGTCACTCTTCTTCGCTTTTGGCGCCTTCGCCACTTTCGCCGACTTCGGCGATGCCAGGAAGTCCATCAGCACCGGCTCCGCTCGTGGCTTGCACACGCCGCAATGCAGGGCGTCCTCCACCGCCAGCCCGTAGAGGGTGCCGTCGCTTGGATAGACCTCGAGGACGAACGGGTGGGTCTTGGCGTCCTCGCGACAAACGCCCCGCCCGCAGAAGCGGCAGGTGCCGTTCGCCGGTGAGGCGCAGATCCAACACTGCATCAGTGAGCGCCTCCCATCGAATGGCCACGGGGCAGGCGCGAGGCGGCCACGCCCGCGATCTGGCCCTCGAGGTCGAGGTAGCGCCCCAGGAGATCGCGGAAGTCCTGCCGCTCGAGCCTCCAGACCGAGCCCGCCTCCAGCCCCTGGACGGTCGCGGTCCGCGGAACATCGCTCAGCAGCGCAATCTCCCCAAAGAAGTCGCCCGTCGTGAGGGTGCGAACCCGCCGACGGCTCCGCTCTTTCCGAACGAGTACCTCCAGACTCCCCTGGCGGACGATGTAGAAGGCGTCCCCGGGGTCGCCCTGCTTGACGATCGCCTCGCCCGCTGCGAAGTTCCGGACCTGCAGCTTCACCGCCAGCAGATCGAGTTGACGTGACCCCGTGTCGGCGAACATTGGCAGCGCCCGGAGCCGCTCGCGCTCCTCGAGCGCGCCGCGAACACGCGACTCCCACGCAACCGGGCCCACCAGCTCGTTCCAGAACGCCTTTGATTGGAAGACGAGAAGGCGCAGCGGCGTCTGAGCCTTGACCGTCCCCTCGCGCACGCCGCCCTTCAGCAGCGCGCGCTCCCCGAAGAAATCGCCGACCGTCATCTCCATGACGATACGGTCCTCGCTCTGATCCCGAACCAGCACGGCGGCCTGGCCGGCAGCCACGATGAAGAACTCATCGCCTCGCTCGCCCTGCCGGACGACGGTGGCGCCCGCCGGGACCTCTCGGACTTTTGCGCTCCCCGCGAGGCGCTCGAGACTCTTCTGCGGCAGGCTCCGCAGGAACGCCAGCCCCTCCAGCAGCCGCAGGCGGTCGCTCATCCGGATCGTGAACAGGGCCTTCCGTGCCGCCGCCGGGGCGTTCATGACGGCGGTCCGATACCCCCAGAGGCGCCGCCCATAACGGATCCCCAGCGGAACCCCGATCACGCCCACCAAGCCGACGGCGATGATCTTC
Source organism: Candidatus Dormiibacterota bacterium (assembly GCA_036390825.1). Classification (GTDB taxonomy): domain Bacteria; phylum Chloroflexota; class Dormibacteria; order CF-121; family CF-121; genus CF-13. The sequence continues at coordinate 3,723 of DASWBA010000058.1, read as the reverse complement.
CCCAGAAGGCCGGGGGTCAGCCAGAGCGGACGGATGATCGGCCCGAGCCGGCGTCGCCAGTAAAGGTACGCCAGAAAAATGGAGCCGAACGAGTATCCGGCGGAGAGGAGGCCGAAGACCGCAAAGAAGGTCTCGCGGCCGGTGAGCCGCTTCCGACTCCAGAGCTGCGTCCACAGCGGACCCTTGATGAAGGCCAGGGCCCGCTTCCGAAGATCCGGAATCTCGAGCCACTGCTCGAGCATCCAGTACCCATCCCAGAGCAGCAAGGGCATGAGGTTCAAAAGGTTAGTCAGGTAGGCCGCGACCGCCAGCTTGAAGAGCACGATCCCGAACAATCCGGTTCCCAGGGCGGCAGCGCCCAGCGCGCTGGCACCCGCCAGGATGAATCCCGAAAAGGGACCCGCCCAGAAGATGATGATCCGGTGCCGCCACGGCTCGAGCCAGGCGTCGGTCACGTCGACATAGAACGCGGGCATCATGTAATAGAGCATGAATCCGCCGTTCGGCACCATCCGGCCGAAGTGCTTGGTAGTCAGCGCGTGCGCGCTCTCATGGATGAAGATCACGACGTAGTAGGCGATCACCAGCACCGCGACCGCCAGCAGACCCGAGCCCGCGATGGGAGCGAACGGATCCCGCCCCAAAATCAGCAGCCGAATGAATGTCAGAAGGCCGAAGGTGGCGATCGCCGTACTCGACCAGAGAAACACCGGGGTGTAGACGAAGCGACCGACCGTATCGTGATACCGCGTTACCAGTCCATCGATGCCGCGGACGGGGAACTTCATCCGCAGGCCGCTGCCTTCGACCCAGCGTCGCCGGCGAACCGGAGGTGAAGGATGCAGGCGCTCCTCGAGATCCTGGTAGACGTCGCGGGGCGGGTCGATTAAGAAGCCGGCCTGACGCAGCAGGGTCACAAGGTCGGTTACCTGTCGGAAGCCAAAGCTGCCGAAGCGGCGGAAATACTCGACAACGAGATCCGACACCCGGCGGCTGCCGTCCATGAGCTGGGCGATCTGATCATCGCGCGGGCTCAGGCGGAGGTACTTGCGGGGCCGATCCGCGAGCATGATGTTCGGCTGGCCGTGCCGCGTCTTCATCCGGGCCCAGGTGAGGTCCTGCCGAAGGGTCGGCCGGTAATCGCCCTGGCTCGCCCGCTCGGCAAGCTGGTCCCAGACCGAGATTGCGGCCGGTGCCGCCGACGGAGCCAGCGCGACTGCCGAGTTGCTCGCCACGTTCCCCTCCCCTGCCGCACGACTATGCACGCACGGTGATCTCGAGTCAAGTTGGGCGGGGGGCTGATAGTCCGACCCGGGCATAAAGGGTGGATGCATGCCAGTCTCTTCTGCGGCCTTCCCCCACCTTGACACTATTTGGACGCAGTGTTAGGTTCGCCTCGCAAGGTCGCGGTGGTTCGTCGGGCGAGGGGAGCCCGGGGAGGGGAAAGTGAAGATCAAGAGCGCTCGGGCAGCGATTTCGCCTGCCCTTTTCCTTGCTGGGCGTAGGCGCCCGGGCCGCGGCTCGGCGATCACGGGAAAGCGGGCAGCCGTTCTCATCGCGGCTGTTGCGGTCTTCCCCTATCTGCAGGCGGGACTCCCCGTCGCCGCTAATTCGGCGACGTGTACCCTGGCGCCAAGTCTCGCGGCTGTCACTGTCAACCAGGGCCTCGGGTCTTATACGCCACTGGTTCGAGGAAAAGACACGCTGGTCCGCCTCTACCTGAGCCTTCCTGCCAATCCTCCGCGGGGCACTTCGATGAAGTTCAGTGGAGGCTCCCTGACTGTCGCCAATGGGACGACCGTCCTCACGACCACGCCGTCGACCACTCCAACCCTGCTGACGGCCGCCGGAGGCCAGATCGTCTCGTCCACCAGTTCGCCGACGGCGGATTCGGCCGGGGATCCCAGGTTTCTCGTGCCCGGGGCAACACTTGCTGCTGGGTCAACCGGGGCGGCCTATACCGCAACCTTCTCAGCCAGCATCCAGTACGCGCTGACGACGACGGCGAATGGGACCACGACAACCACCGCATGCTCCGCCACCTTTACGACGCTCACGGGAAGTACGGCTCCCATCACGGCTCAAATTGATAAGAAGACGAATGCCCTCCGAATCCTCGTCGCGCCCATGGGCGACCAAACGAAGCTCTACAGCTCCCAGTTCAGCGCGAATGCCCAGAACGCGATTCAGAATGGAATGCTCACGCTCTCTCGCGCCTTCCCAGTGGAATCCGGGACCGGCGACCTCTCGGCGACGATCGGCGGGGTGCGCTATACCATCCTCCCGACGCTCGCCGTTAACCTCGGTAGCCTGCTGAGCACGATCAATGGCGTCACTGGCTTTTGCGGCAGTGGCAGCAACTGGTCGACGATTTCGAGCCAGCTGTCGCAGTTCCTCCAGTCCTACAACGCGGCCAACCCTTCCACTCCCGCCGACCGCATTCTTGGCGCGGTGGACGGAGCCATCAGCTTTGGCAGCGCCAGCGGTTGCGCCGAGGGAATGGGCGGCGTCAACACCTCGGTCGCCTGGGTTCGAGCCGACTACACGACCAGCCCGTCGAAGACGGGGGCCCTGATGAGCATGGAGATTGGACACACGCTCGGCCTCGTCCCCTATCCACGCTACAGCACCTACAGTGCCTTCCACTCGCCGAACACGCCGGGCGATCTAGTGCCAACGCAAACGCTCAACCGCACCTATGACACGGCGCATGGAACATACATCGCGACCAACGACGCCAATGACAGCAATCCGACAGGCGAACACTCAGCAATGAACCTGCAGCCCGGATGGGCCAATAGCAACACGGTCCTCGAACAGCTCGACTATTCCTTCGTGCGGTGCCAGCTGGGAGGGACGGCTGACGCCGCCGCCGGATGCAGCGCCACACCGGCTCAGCCGGTCGGGACCTCCGTCGGGGTAGGGTTGAATCCGCTGTTCCGGCTCGACGGGTTCACGGACGGTGTCACGCCCGCCTCCGCAAATGCCCTCTGTGGCACCAATGTGGTCGAATCGTTTGCCGATCCAACCGCGCTCCAGGGCTCACCGGCCACCACCCCAGTTCCGACCAGCAGCTATCGCCTGAGGTTCTACGATTCGTCCGGAACGCTCCAGTCTGATGTGGGCGTTCCCGTGCCGCGTTCGGTGTCGAATCACGGAGGCCCGGGTGCCTCATGTAACAGCCCGATCGGGCTCGTTGCCCTGGCGGTACCTTTCAACACGAATTGGACCAGAGTGCAATTTGTGAACGGCACAACCGTGCTGTATTCGCATGACCGCAACACTGCCGCCCCCGTGGTCACATCGGTCACGAGCGTCGGGGGCTCGGGAGCGGCCCAAGTGGTCGACTTCACCACGCCACCGCCCGGTCCCAACACGAACAGGCTTTACGCCTCTCCTGCGGTCTCCCGCGATGGCCGCTGGATCGCCTACACCGTATCTACCCAAACCGACCTGCTTTCCGTGCCGGCCCTATGGGTCGCGCCCTCCAACAATGTTGGGGCGGCGAAGCAGCTGACGGATGGGTCGAACAACCCGATTCATGCAACCATGCCATCCTGGCGACCCGACGGCCTGCGGCTCGCCTACGTCTGGGGAGGCCAGCTTTACACAGTAGGGTTCGATCCGTCGACTGGGAATTTCGTCGGGAGTCCGCAGTTAGTAACCGAGACTTCGGGGATAAGTCACCCGAGCTGGTCGTCAGACGGTACTCAGATCGCGTAT
>DASWBA010000057.1:0-21592 GCA_036390825.1 Candidatus Dormiibacterota bacterium | reverse complement strand
ATCAGGCGACGGACACCTTCCCCTTGACGTAATTCCAGGCCTCGCCAACCGTACGAAGCTTCTGGGCATCGTCGTCGGAAATCTCCATCCCGTACTCCTCCTCGAAGGCCATGATCAACTCGACCAGGTCGAGCGAATCCGCCTGCAAGTCCTCCGTGAAGGAGGCTTCCGGGGTCACCTTCTCGATGTCGACGCCAAGCTGCTCCGCGATAATGCCGCGGAACTTGTCGAAATTCGCTTCGGCCATCGGTCCCTCCTGTTGGTTTTTGGGGGTACGGGGCACCAACTGGGTGCCAAATTCGGTCTCTACAATAGCGAACCGGCAGGCGTAGGTGCGCGAATACCTAGGCAGGCTCGCAGGGAATGTATTCCACCAGGTGGCGCTTGGTTACGGCCCCAAACGTAACCACACGCAAAACCCGGACTTAAAATGAGGCGTGACTTCCGCCTCGATGCCCTCGCTTGCCCAGGCGGGCCGGGGATTGGCCCTGGCGGCGATCGCCGGCCTGGGCATCTACCGCCCATCGGCGGATGCCCCATCGGCGCGCCGCGTTACCGGCAGCGATCTGACCGGGGTCTCGTATCGCGTCCAGTCCGGGGAGGGCGTGAACACGGCATCGCTAGCCGCCGGCGCGGCGCGCGCCGCACTGCAGGCGGGGGGCGTGAACCCCGCCGACATCGAGATGATCATCGTCGGGACCACCACACCGGACGTGCTCTGGCCGACCACCGCCTGCCTCGTGCAGAACGAGCTCAAGCTGCCCATGGTGGCAAGCTTCGACCTCTATGCGGCCGAGACCAGCCTGCTGGCGGCCCTCAATGTCGGGATCCGTTACATCGCGAGCGGCGCCCGCAGCGTTCTGCTGATCGGCGCGGACTCGGACAACCAGCTGGTCGACCTGCCCGGTCAGGGCGGGACCGTACACAGCCGTGCGGCTGCCGCTGCGGTGCTCACGCGGGCCGGTGGGGACGGGGGCGTGCTATCGACCATGGCCGGCGGCGCCGCCCGACCGGAAGGTAACGGCGACGCCAACGATCGCACCATGCTCCAGGGCCTGACCGCCGGGGCGAACGAATGCCTGCAGAAGGCGAGCCTGTCCCTCTCCGACATCGACCTGGTGATCGGGGAACAGTCGGCGCCCGAGATCATGCATGCCTGGAGCAAGGCCGCGGGCATCGCGCCCTCGCGGCTGTTGCTCGACCCCGCGCGTTACGGGAGCCTGCTGGCGGCAGCGCCCCTGATGGTGCTGCACGACGCGATCAAGGACGGACGGGTTCAAAACGGAATGACGGTGCTCGTGCTTGCGTGTGGCAGCGGCCCAACTTGGGCCGCGGCCTGCCTTCGTTGGGGCGGCGGAGGGCTGGCAGAAGCAAGCCCCGGTGAGGAAAGGCGAGCGTGACATCATGCTGAATGGGACCCGCGTCGTCGTGACTGGCACCGGCACCATCACTTCCCTCGGCCATACGACCCGCGAGACCTGGGAGGCAGTGAAGGCCGGTCGCTCCGGCATTCGCCGTGTCCAGGCCTTCGATCCATCTGCCACGCCAAGCAAGGTGGCCAGCGAAGTGCTCGACTTCAAGCCGGAAGCCCGCCTCGACCGAAAGGAGGCGCGGCGCATGTCGCGATTCGTCCAGTTCGCGATGGTCGCCGCCAAGGAAGCGCTGGCGGAATCGGGCTTGCAGATCACCGAAGAGAACCGCGACCAGGTCGGGGTGATCGTCGGCAGCGCCATCGGCGGCCTGGAAGAGATCGAGGAGGCGCACACCGTGCTCAAGGAGCGCGGACCCTCGCGCATCAGCCCCTTTACCGTGCCGATGATGATCGCGGACATGGGCGCCGGACAGATCTCGATCTCAATCGGAGCGCGAGGCCCCAACTACTGCACCGTCTCGGCCTGTGCCTCGGGGGCGCATGCGATCGGCGAAGCCTTCGAGATCATCAAGCGCGGCGATGCGACGGCGATGGTTGCCGGAGGCAGCGAGGCCTGCGTCACGCCCCTGGCCCTGGCGGCTTTCTGCGCCGTTCGGGCCGTCTCGACGCGCGACATCGAGCCGAGCCGGGCGAGCCGCCCCTTTGACGTGGAGCGTGACGGCTTCGTCATGGGAGAGGGGGCCGGCATCCTTATCCTCGAAGAGCTCTCCTCGGCGCTCAAGCGAGGCGCGCCCATCATCGCCGAAGTCGTGGGCTACGCGGCCACCGCCGATGCCAGCCATATCACCGCGCCCGACCCGGTGGGCGCGGGTGCGGCGCAAGCGATGAAGCGCACGCTGCTGAAGGCGCGGGTCGCACCCGAGGACGTCAGCTATATCAACGCGCACGGCACCGCGACCCAGCTGGGCGACGTCGCCGAAACGCTCGCGGTCAAGGACATCTTCGGCGAGGCGGCCTATCGGATTCCGATCAGCTCCACCAAGTCGATGATGGGCCACCTGCTGGGGGCCGCCGGATCCGTCGAAGCGGTCATCTCTGTCAAGGCAATCGAGGAGGGGGTGGCGCCCCCGACCATCAACCTCGAACACCCGGACCCGCAGTGCGACCTCGATTACATTCCGGAGGGCGCCCGCGAGTTGGACATCAAGCTGGCCCTTTCAAACTCGTTCGGCTTCGGCGGCCACAACGCCTCGCTGCTGTTCAAGCAATTCCGGAGTTAGCGTATTGATCTTCCTCAGCGATTTCCTCAATGCTGAGGTCGTCGACGTTCGACAGCACCGGATCGGTCGAGTCCGCGACCTCGTGGTCGTCATGACGGAGCCCTTCCCGCGGGTGACCGGCGTGATCCTCAAAGGGAATCGCCGGGTGCGCTCCATCGACTGGCCGGTGGTGCGCAGCTGGGACAACAAGGAGCTGAGTCTGAAGGTCGACGAAGCCGGCCTTCAGCCACACGCCCACGTCGAGAACGAGCTCTGGCTCTCGCGTCAGATCCTCGACAAGCAAATCGTCGACATGGACGGACGCCGGGTGGTGCGAGTCAACGACCTTCAGCTATCACAGGTCGAGGGATCGCTTTTGCTGGTGGGGGTCGACGTCGGTAGTCGCGGGCTCGCCCGGCGGGTTGGGCTCGAGGGCGTCGGCCGCCGGGTCGCCTCGACCATCCATCTCGACTGGCCGCAGCGGCTGATCTCCTGGGAGGCGGTCGACCCGGTGCGCAGCGACGTGAGCTCGGTCAAGCTGCGGATCGCCCACACCAAGCTGGCTAAGCTGCACCCGGCCGACATCGCCGACATCGTCAACGAGCTCAGCCCGGACGACCGGAGTGCCGTCTTTGCCGCCTTGAGCGACGAAAAGGCGGCCGATACCCTCGAGGAGATCGACGAGCCGCACATGCAGGCCTCCATCCTGGAGCGTCTCGACGTCGAACGGGCCTCCGACATCCTGGAGGCGATGGCGCCTGACGAGGTCGCTGACCTGCTCGCCGACATGCCGCGGGAACGGGCGCAGCAGTTACTCCAGAAAATGGAGGAAGACGAAGCCGAAGATGTTGAAGAGCTGCTGGCCTACCGCGAGGACACAGCAGGTGGACTGATGACGACCGAATACGTCGCCGTGCTCCACACACTCACCGCCGCCGAGGCCATCAACCGCTTGCGCGAGCTCGAGCCGGACGCCGAAAGCGTGTACTACGTCTACGTCGTCGACGAGGAGGAACACCTCCTCGGTGTCCTCTCCCTCCGCGACCTGATCGTCGCCAAGCCGGAGACGAAGATCCGAGACTTCATGATCAAGAACGTCATCTCTGTCGGCGTCGATGCCGGGCCGCGCGAGGTCGCCGAGGTGACCTCAAAATACAATCTGCTCGCCGTGCCTGTGGTCGATCAGCACAATCGGATCCAGGGCATCGTGACGGTCGACGACATCATGGCGCGGGTCATGCCGGCGCGGGCCGGCGGACGCCGCCGGAGGATCTTCTAAGCCTCTTGGCGCAGCCGAAGGGCCTGGCCGTGCCGCTGGGACTCCTCCGCAGTCGCCGAACGCGGTTGCTGCTGCTGCTCTCCGTCATCGGTCCGGGGGTGATCACCGGCAACACGGATAACGACGCCACCGGGGTCACCGGCTACGCGCTGGCCGGCTCGCAGTTCGGCTATGACATGCTCTGGGTCCTCGTGGTCACGGCCATCTGCCTCTGGCCGATCATGGAAATGGTCGCCCGCATGGGCGTGGTGACGGGGAAGGGGTTATCCGACCTGATCCGCGAACGGTTCGGAGTGACGCCGACCCTGTGGGCGATGATCTTCCTCTTCGTCGCCAATGCGACTACGACAGTTGCGGAATTCACCGGGATCGCGGCCGCCGCCTCGCTGCTGTTTCCCTCCTCAGGCGACCTGGCACGGTACATCGCCGTTCCCATTGCCGCCTTCCTGGTTTGGTTCCTGGTCTTGCGCGGCTCGTTCCGTGTAGTGGAGCGCGTCCTGCTGGTGCTGACGCTGGTCTACGTCTCCTATGCTGTCTCCGCGGCCATGGCGAACCCACCGTGGGGCCAGGTGATCCGCCAGACGTTTGTCCCGACGGTGCGGCCCACGACCGCCTTCATCCTGATTTTCATATCGGTGGTCGGCACCACCATCACACCCTGGATGGCCTTCTTCCAACAGTCCAATGTCGCCGATAAAGGCCTCCATCCGACGGACCTGACCTACGAGCGCGTCGACACCGGGATTGGGATCTTCATGACCCAGATCGTGGCGTTCTTCATCATCGTCGCCTGTGGGGCGACTATCTTTGCCCACCACGTCAGGATCGACCCCAGCGACCCGTCCGCGTTCAGTAAGATCGCGCTCTCCCTTGAACCTTTCGCAGGCCGCTATGCCACCCTCCTGTTCGCCATCGGTCTGATGAACGCGTCGCTGATTGCGGCCTCGGTGCTGCCGCTGACCACGACCTACGCCATCACGGAGGCGTTCGGTTTCGAGCGCGGCATCGACAAGTCGTTCCGCGAAGCGCCGGCCTTCCAGACGATCTACACCTCGCTGATCGTGCTCGGCGCCGGGGTTGCGATGTTTCCGGGTGCGCCGCTGGCGCTGATCACCAACCTGCCGAACATCGTCAACGGGCTGATGCTCCCCTTGCTCCTGCCGCTGCTACTGATCCTCGCCAACGACAAACGTGTGCTGGGCCGCTACCGCAATGGCGTGCTTACCAACGCCCTGTCGGGTGTGGTCTTTGTTTTCCTATTCGGCGTCACGCTGATTTTCCTTGCGTCGATCTTCCTGCCCGGGCTATTCGGTCGTTAGCTGTCGCTGCGCTTCCGCCCCAAACGCGGCCGCGGCCTCGTCGCCAAAGAGGACGAAGCGCACCTGCGTCAGCGAGCCGGCGTCTGTGCCGTGCGCCACGACCTCCTCGAGCATGATCCGCGCGCAGTCATCCAGGGGGAAGTGGGCGATGCCGGTGCCAACCGCGGGGAACGCGATCGACCTCAGCCCGCGCTCGCTGGCAAGCTCGAGGCTTCGCCGGGTCGAACGGCGCAGGCTTTCCGCGGACGTGCGGCCGCCTAGGCGCATGCTGGCGGCGTGGATGACGAAGCGGGCTTTTAGGTGGCCGCCGGTCGTGATGGCGGCACCGCCGACCTCGATCGGCCCGATGGCACGACACTCGGCCTGGATCGCCTCACCCCCGCGCCGGGCAATGGCGCCGGCGACGCCCCCGCCGAGGATCAGGTCGTTGTTCGCCGCGTTGACGATCGCGTCGACATCCTGCTCGGTCAGGTCACCCTGCAGGACCTCGACCGTGAGGCTGCCCGTTCGCCAGGTCAAGCGGTTGGCTGGACCTGCCAGGCCATCGACGCCATCCGCGCCTCGACATCATCGCGGGTGATCGTCTGCAGCCCTCGCACGCTGAAATGCTGGATGGCAAAGGACGCCATCACCATCGCGTACCCAAGCGCGAGGCGGACCGAGTCATCGGTTTCCACCTGCTGCTCGGCGAGGCACCCGAGGAACCCGGCCGCGACCGCATCCCCCGCGCCGGTCGGATCGGTTGGAGGATCAACGGGCAAGGCCGGAAGGTGAATGTCGTCGCCGTGGCGGTACAGCGTCGCGCCTTTCGGGCCCTCCTTGATGACCAGCCCGCGCAGGGTGAACCGGTGTCGCAGTTGCTCGGAGGCCTTTTCGATGGTGTCGACCTTCGCCAGTGCCATTGCCTCTGAGGCATTGAGAAAGAGGTAATCGAGGCGCTGCAGGACGGGCTCGAGCGCTTCGGGCTCTTCGCGAATGTAGAGCTTCATGGTGTCGCCCGCCACCAGCCAGGGTTTCTCGAGTTGTTCCAACACCCGCATCTGATGGCGAGGCTCCATGCTTCCGAGGAAGACGATTTTGGCCCGGCGCTGGTCCGCGGTGAGCAGAGGAGTGAAGCCGCGGTAGGCGCCCTGGTCCGAGCGTTCGTTGCGTGTGGTGCCCGTCTCGTAGTCGTGCTCGGCATGCCAGCGATACGTTGGCAATGCCGACTGCACGACGCTGCGCAGGTCAGCGCCCGTGCCGCGCATCGCGTCCTCGAACGCCGACATGAAGTCTGGACCCGCCGTGCCGACGACGGACACTGGTGCGAACAGTCGCGCTGCGAGCGTGAAGTAGGTCGCCGATCCACCAAGGCCGTCGGTGTTAACGCCCATCGGCGTCCGAACGTCATCGCGGGTGATGGTGCCGGCAACGAGCAGCGGCCACGGTTGATTGGGGGGCTTCACGAGGCCCCAATTGTACGGAGGCTTAGACCGCGAGCAACTGAGGGTCGGGGCGAGCCAGCTCGCCTTCAACCGCGGCGACGAAACGCCGAACCGCGGTTGGATCGGTCAGCAACCACGCTTCCTGCGGATGAATCGGGTCGGGCTGGCAAAGGACCGCCATTGCCGTGTCGTCGCCGATGACGGCGCTGAACCAGACGTGCGCCAGCCAGCCGAGACCGGGATCGCGGCGATCGGCCTCCTGGGGCAGGGGAGTCGTGTCTGGCGTGGTGACGACGGCCCGCCGCGCGCAGCGCAGCAATGCGACTTCCTGGTCCCACTCGGCCCGAACGGCCGCAGGATCGGGTCGACCCAGGTAGACCGTGTACCGGCCGGGCCGCATCGTCGCCAGGCTCTCAACCACCCGTCGGAGGAGCGGAACCGTTGTCAAATCGCTGACTGGACGGCTTCCCGGGGTGCCTTCGACCAACATCGCCATCTCGCCCATGCGTGCAGGCTAACAGAAACAGGGCGAAAAAGCAAACGTATGTTCGTAGGCGATAGCAAAGATTGGCCGCCTGCGGGATCCAAGTCTCCCTCCTCCTTGTGGGGGAGGGCAGGGTGTGGGTTAGGAGCGCCGGAACAGCTGGACGATATTGCCGACGCGGCCGCGCCTGCGACTTCGAGCGGCCAGCATAAGGTCTTCCTGGGCCTCGAAGAGGACTTCCGCGGAGCGTTCTACCGAGCGGTCGATACCAAGCTTCTCGGTGTACTTGCCGTCCAGCTGCCCGAGGAGGTGAACGATCCGGCGCCAGATGTGGGGCGGAACTAACGTGATCTCGCGCAGGCGACATTCCTCGACCGCGCCCAGCAGTTGATCGGTCTCGCGGAGCTGGCTGCGTGGTGTCGGGGCGGCGCGACGCTGCCACGCCCAAAAGCGATGCTGTGCGATTTCCAGAACAGTGCGCTCGATCATGACCTAGGCAGCCATGATAATCCCGATATGGAGGAAAGGGTCGAAACCGAGGAAGTCTACGGCGGCAGACTGTTCAAGGTGTACCGCGACCGGGTGCGATTGCCCAACGGGCACCTCACCACGCGAGAGATCGTGCGACACCCGGGCTCGGTAGCGATCATCCCGCGCCACGCCGATGGACGCATCGTGCTGGTTCGCCAGTTTCGTTATGTCACCGGTCGCGAGCTATGGGAGATTCCGGCCGGCACCCTCGACAAGCCGGGCGAGGAGATCCCGGCGGCGGCTCAGCGGGAGCTCGCCGAGGAGGCGGGCCTCAAGGCCGGGCGCTGGACCACCTTGGGAAGCGCCTACCTGATGCCGGGCTACTGCGATGAGCGCATGACCTTCTTCCTCGCCGAGGATCTGTCACCGACCGAGGCCCATGCTGAGCTCGACGAATCCTTCAAGGTCAATCCCTTCGACACCCACGACCTGCAGGTGCTGCGTTCGAGCGGGGAGCTGCAGGATGCGAAGACGCTGCTGGGGCTGGCCTGGGCCGGCGTGCCGCTCTGGGCGGAGCCGCGCGCCCGCTGACCTACTCTTCTTCTTCGCCGCCCCTCGACTTCTGATAGGCGGCGATCACCGGCTGGGCCGCATGCGCCGGCACTTCTTCGTAATGCGAGAACTTCATCGAGTACCGTCCTCGTCCCTGAGTGATGGAGCGCAGGTCGATTGGGAACCGGTACATCGAGGAGAGGGGGACCTGCGCCCGCACCTTTTCCATGTGATCACCCGAGGGTTCCATCCCCGCGATTTTGCCGCGCTTTCCGTTCAGGTCGCTGATGACGTCGCCCATGTTGCGCTCCGGGACGAACACCTCGACGTCCATGATCGGTTCGAGCAGCACCGGCTTGGCGTCCATGACCGCCTGTCGCATCGCCATCGCGCCCGCCAGCTTGAAGGCAATATCCTTGCCGTCGACCTGGTGCGTTGATCCATCCAGCAGCCGGACCTTGATGTCGACCAGCGGGTTGCCGCTGAGAACCCCTTGCTCCATCGTTTCGCGAACGCCCCTCTCGACCGACGGCCGGAAGTTCTGCGGGATGGACCCGCCGAAGATCTTGTCTTCCCAGACAAACCCGGTGCCGCGCGGGACCGGGGCAATGTCGATGACACAGTGCCCGTAGAGTCCGGCGCCGCCCGACTGCTTCTTGTACTTCTTCTCCGCCTTGGCGCTGCTGGTGATCGTCTCCTGGTAGGGGACCCGCGGCACCGCCAGCGTGCCCTCGACCCCGTACTTGCGCTTCATTTTCTCGAGTACAACCTCGAGATGGACGTCGCCCATGCCATGCACGATCGACTCCTTCGTGATCGGCTCGTGTTCGAGGGTCAGGGTCGGGTCTTCGTCGACCAGCTTGACGAGCGCCGCGTTGACCTTCTCTTCGTCCGCCTTGTTCTTGGCGCTGACGGCGGCGCTGTAGGTCTGCTCCGGATAGAGGATCGGCGGCAGCCGCAACGGATGATCGCGGCTCGCCAGCGTGTCGCCGGTCGCTGCCATCTGGAGCTTGCTGATGCCCGCAATGTCGCCGGCGACGACCTCGGTCGCGGGCTCCAGCGTCTTGCCTTTCGGATATCCGATCGTGCCTGGACGCTCCGGCTGATCCTTGGTGGCGTTCAACAGCGGGGTTCCAGGGGTCAGCGTCCCCGTCACAACCTTGACGTAGCTGATCCGGCCTACGAACGGGTCGGCGGTGGTCTTGAAAACCAGCGCCGCCAGTGGCCGAGCCGGGTCGGCGGTCACCGTTTCGGGCTGGTCGGTGCGCGGATTGACCGCCTCGACCGATGGCGCGTTCTTGGGCGAGGGTAGCAGCGCGACGATGGCGTCGAGCAAGGTGCCGATGCCGATCGACTTGCCGGCCGCGGCACAGAGCACCGGCACGATCGTGCCGGCCGCCACGCCTTTGGCGAGCGCCGCCGTCACCTCGGCATCACCCAGCTCACCGCTTTCGAGGTACTTCTCGAGCAGGGCGTCGTCGGTCTCCGCGGCGGCCTCGACCAGCGGCGAGCGGCGCGATTCGACCTCGGCGCTCAACTCGGTCGGCAGCGGCACCTCCTTCGCATGGCCTTGCTGATCGAATTCGTAGGCTTTTCGCGTCAGCAGGTCGACGACGCCTTTGAAGTTGGCCTCGTGGCCGATCGGCGCCTGGATCGAGACCGGGCGCGGAGTGAACTCCTTCAAACTGTCGACTGCCCGCCAGTAATCGGCATTCTCCTTGTCCATCTTGTTGACCACGATCAGGGTTGGTAAGTTGCGATCCCGCAGCTGATGCCACCCCAGCTCGGTCCCCACCACAACGCCGGTGGTTGCCCCAACCACCAGCAGGGCGCCCTCGGCCGCGCGCAAGGCGCCGACCACTTCGCCGGCGAAGTCCTGGAAGCCTGGCGCATCGAGCAGGTTGATCTTGTGGTCGCGCCAGGTCAGGTGCGCGACGGCGGTGCCGATCGAGATCTTGCGCTTGACCTCTTCGGGTTCGAAGTCGAAGGTGGTGTTGCCCGCATCGGGACGCCCTAGCCGATCGACGGTGCCGCCGGCATAGAGCATCGCCTCGGCCAGGCTCGTTTTGCCGTCGTGGCTATGTCCGAGTAAGGCAACGTTACGGATCCGTTCCGGGTCGATTCGCGCCATCGCTTCTCCCTCGAAAGAGAGTGTAAATCTAAGTGTCCCCTCCCCCGCGTGGAGGCTACTCGATGGGCGCCAAGAGAATGATCTCGACGCTGGATCCCGCGGCGACGTCGCTCATCCCGAGCGGCACGATCACCAGGCAGTTGGCATCCGCCATCGAGCGGAGCACGTGCGAGCCCTGGTCTCCCGTCAGGCGAACGACGATCCGAGCGCCGTCGCGCCGGGCGATACCGCGAAAGTACTGCTCGAGGTGCGGGGGGTTCTGCAACGGCTCCTCGGTGATCGCCGTCAGTCGCGGTCGCTCGAGGTCGGTGCGCCCCTGCAGTTTGAGCAGGGCCGGACGCACGAAGAGCTCGAAGGTCACCAGCGTCGACACCGGGTTGCCCGGCAGCCCGATCAGCGGCACGCCACCGACTGTCGCGAACATCAGCGGCTTGCCCGGGCGTAATGCGACTTGCCAGAAGGTGACCGCCTCGCGCTCTTCGAGCACGCCTCGGACCAGGTCGTAGGCACCCATCGACACCCCGCCCGTCGTGACGACGAGGTCGGTGTCGCCGGCGGTCGCAAGTCGCTCGATCAGGTCGCCGCGCTCGTCGCGCGCCACGCCGGCATCGATCACGATGCCGCCCGCGTCCTCAACCGCGGCGAGCAGGGTGTAACGGTTGGTGTTGGTGATCTGGCCCGGCCCGAGCGTCTCACCCGGCTCGCGCAGCTCGTCACCTGTCGTCAGGACCAGCACTCGTGGCCGGCGGATGCATCGCACCGCGACCCGACCGGCCGAGGCCAGGACGCCGATCAACCCGGGCGTGACGACTCGGCTTGCCCCGGCGAGCAGGTCACCACGGTGGAGGTCGCTGCCGGCGGCCCGCAGACTCGTCCCTGCGGCCACCGGGACCCGCACGTCGACCGTGCCATCGTGCTCGGCCGTGTCCTCGATGCGCACCACCGCATCCGATCCCTCAGGGATCATGGCGCCCGTCATGATGCGCAATGCTGTCCGTGGCTGCACCGCAATGGGTGGAGCGGCGCCGGCCCGGATTTCGCCCAGCACCCGTAGTCGAACTGGCTGGGCCGCCGACGCCTGCATCACGTCGCCCGCGCGAATCGCATAGCCGTCCATCGCCGAATTGGCGAAGGGAGGAACATCCCGCTCGGCGCGAACCTCCTCCGCCAGGACGCGACCGCGTGCCTCGGTCAGGGCAACGGTTTCACTGTCGAGCGCGGTGATCCGATCGAGGATCCGCTCGCGCGCCTGGGCGACCGTCAGTAACGGTCGCGGTTCACTCTTACCGATCGTTCCAGTGGCTGTTTTCGAACTCGGGTCCGCCACCTTCGCCGTCGGTCACGACGTTCTGGTGGAATCGAGCGGCGACCATCTGGTACGCCATGGCACGCGGAATGCCAAGCTTGGTGAGGGCCTTGACCTCATCGGCCATGACCTTGTCGCGCGCGCCTTCGATGGCGGCGATCACGTCATCGATCGCGGTACGGGCCTTGGCCCCGCCCCCGGCGCCGTTCTCGGCGGCCACCTCCGAGGGTACCTCCGCCACTGGTTCCTTGGGGGCCTTCGCCTTCCCGTCCTTGGTTTCTTTGGGCATGGAATCCTTCACCTTACCAACTGGAATCGCGGTCAGGCAGAGACGCGCAAGCTGGCTGTCCCGCGTCTAGCTTTTACCCGTTCCATCGCGAACAGAAACGTCTCCTTGGCGACGGCCGTGATTGGCGCGGCCAGGAACATGCCGATCAACCCAAAGAGCGAGGCGCCGAGCAGGGTGCTGAAGATCAAGAGCAGCGGATGGACCCTTGTGAACCGCCCCAGGATCCAGGGAGCGAACACATGGCTGTCGACTTGCTGGGCGACCAGCGCAAAAACCCCGACGAAGATCGGGAGCGGGTTGCCCGGGCCCGCCTGGGCCAGGGCGAGGACGACCGCCAAGGCTCCCCAGATCAGTGGCCCGAAGAAGGGCACGGCCTCGAGGAAAAAGGCGATGACCCCCACCAATAGCGCCATCTTGAGTCCGATGACAAAGAGACCGACGGTCGCTACCACGCCGATGAATGCACTGGTCAGGAGCTGACCCCGCACGTATTCCTGCAGCGTCCGGTTCCACCGCTTCATCAAGTCCCGGGCGTCATCCTGGCGCACGGCCGGGAGAAAACCGCGCGCTTCCCGGACCAGCCGCGGTCCATCGAGCAGCATGTAAAAGGTGAGCAGGGGAACCGCGATCAGCTCGAGGAGCTTGGGAAAGAGCGCGAAGGAGCCCCGCACCATGTTGCCGATGGTTTCTCCCATCCCGGCGACCACGTCGCGTACCTCCTGGTCGAGCTGTCGCTCAACGTCCGGTGAAAAGACCCCCGTCCCGTAGATCGTGTCCCGCCAGGCCTGGAAGGTCGCGGCCAGCCGCCGAGCCAGGGCAGGCTCGTTTCCTCCGGTACTGAACATTGCCCGGCCCAGGCGGCTGGCTTCTCCCGCAACCAGTGGCGCGAGAAGCAGGATGGCGACCACCAGGACCCCGATGAAGGCCGCCAGGGCGAGGAAGGTTGCAATCACGCGTGGGGTTCCGCGGCGCCCTGAGGCCGGCGTGCTCATGGCATTCACCAGCGGGAGCAGGAGATAGGTGAGGAAGAGTGCCAGTACGAAGGGGAGGATGATCTGGCGAGCCAGGTAAACAATCGCGAGTGCCACGACGACCGCCACCGCCAGCGAGACGGCGCCCGGAATCCGGCCTCGGAGCCGGCGTGGCTCGCCCGCCGCGCTCATTGGCCGGCTGGAGGCAGCGTCGCCGAATTGCAGACCCATCTAGGCAGTGCTACGTTCAGCAACGTGAATCGAGCGGGTCGCTTGCATCGGCTCCTGGTCATCCTGTCGATGGCAACCGCCCGGCCGGGCATCCGGGCCCTCGACCTGGCCGAGATTTTGAAGGTCAGCGAGCGAACCGTTTTCCGCGACCTGGCCGAGTTGCAGCGCCTCGGGTTTCCGGTCGCCTTCGGCAATGGCTACCCGGCGCAGCAGGAGCTCTTCAAACGCCGCCGGCGGCAGGAGATGGCGCAGGTCCTGGCCGACCTGGTCGACCAGCAGTTGGAGGTCGTGCGGCGCAAACTCCCGCCCGAAGAGGCCGACCGCGTAGTGTCGGAAGCGATCCAGTACCTGCCGATGGAGGCTGCCGAAGCGGTCACTCGCGCCCTCGCCAAAGCCGCTCGGCGATAGCCTTACAATGGCCGCACCGGTCGGCTAGCTCAGCTGGTTAGAGCGCTTGGTTCACATCCAAGAGGTCGAGGGTTCGAGTCCCCCGCCGACCATATTCTTGTCCTAATTGCGAGTCGGGAGGGACCTAGGATGCAAGAGGCGCGGGGACCCCAGCCGTTTTTGCTTAGGGCTGGCGAAGGAGCATCGGTCTGGTCGCTGGGCGGGCGGTTCACGATCAAGCTGGGGGCGGCAGAAGCCGAACAGCGTTTTGCACTTGTAGAGGCCCTTGCCTTTCAGGCAACGGAGCCACCGCTGCATGTCCATCATCGTGAGGACGAGGCATGGTACATCCTCGAAGGGAAGATGACCTTCTATGTGGGAGAGCAATCGCTGGCGGCGACGGCAGGGTGCTTCGTGTTCGCCCCTCGCGGCATCCCGCATAGCTTCACCGTCGACGTTGAGCCGACTCGGGTCCTCGTCTTCGCTTCACCTGCCGGCTTCGAGCATTTCGCTCTGGAGCTCGGAACACCGGCTGTATCCGATGACCCGCCGCCGCGCCTCGCCATGCCCCCTCCTGCGGTTCTTGGGCCCGTGGCCGAACGGTATGGCGTCGAAGTCGTGGGGCCCCCACACCGGGCGCGATAGAGCTTACAGCGCCTTTTCGGAATCCAATCTTTGGTAGACTTACGAACGCTTTCCTGCTCCGCTGCCGCCTTCGGGCCATAGTCGGAGCAAATCCATAGGAAGGAGGTAGCGTGTGTCGGCGTACGAGTTGATGTATATCGTCAAGCCTGAGCTTGATGACCAACAGGTCCAGCAGGAGATCGAGAAGGTCGGCCAGCTGATCCAGACAAACGGGGGCCAGGTAAAAAAGGTCACCCCCTGGGGTAAGCGGCGCCTTGCGTATACGGTCAACGATCAGCGGGAAGGGCATTACGTCGTCGAAGAGTTCGACCTCGACCGCGCCAAGGTTCAGGAGGTCGAGCGCGTCCTGAAGATCTCGGATACCGTCTTCCGTCATTTGTTGGTTCGCCAAGACGAGGGGAAATCATGAACCTGAACAAAGCCATGCTGATCGGCCGCTTGACCCGCGATCCGGAGATGCGCTACACGCCGAGCGGCGCACCGGTGACGACCTTCTCGCTGGCGACCAACCGGTACGGCCAGGGGCCCGATGGCGAGAAGAAGGAGTACACCGACTACCACAACATCGTCGTGTGGAACATCGGCAAGCGCAACCTCGCGGAGATCTGCGGGCAGTACCTCCACAAGGGGAGCCTCGTATATCTCGAAGGCCGGCTCCAAACCCGTTCCTGGGAAGGGCAGGATGGCCAGAAGCGCAAAACCACGGAGATCAACGCCACCGAAGTCCAGTTCCTCGAGCCGCGCGGCCAATCGCAGCCGGCTGCAGCCGAGCCGGTTGAGGCGGCCGTCGCTGCGCCCGCCGCTCATGGTGAGGAACCCTCGCGCGACGTCGACCCGGAAGATATCCCCTTTTAAGGAGCAGTTGACAGTACCCAATGCCACCACCGACTGAAAAGCGCGACCGCAAGCCGCACAAGAAGGTCTGCAACTTCTGCGTGGAGAAGGTGCACTTCATCGATTACAAAGAGGTCTCCCGCCTTCGCCGCTTTGTTAGCGAGCGAGGAAAGATCCTGCCGCGTCGTGTGACCGGCACCTGCGCCCGCCACCAGCGCCGGCTCGCGGTGGCCCTCAAGCGCGCACGGCACGTCGCGCTCTTGCCCTACACCGCCGACCAGCGCTAACCCGGCCCAATTCCGGCTCCCCATCTGGGGGAGGGTAGGGTCGGGGCGTTTTATACTGGGCGCTAGTTGCGTTTCCCGCGCCCCCCGGTCGTGCTCGCGGCCGGGGCCGTCTTGCTTACGTCCTTGTTACCGGCTCGGGCAGCAGCGTCAGAGCCCTCCTTTGTCGCGCCCTCTCCCTACGTGATCGCCATCGATCCCGGCCACGGGGGGAGCCCCACCAGCGATCCGACCCAGCTCTGGGATCCAGGCGTTGTGGTCGGTGCCGTGATGGAGAAAGACATCACCCTCGACCTTGCCTTCCGGCTGCGGACACTGCTCCGAAAAGAGAGGGTCAAGGTCGTCCTCACGCGGACCACCGACGAATATGTCGAGATCTCGGAGCGCTGGAACCGGGTGCACGCGTCGGGCGCCCGAATGTTTGTCAGCCTTCACGTCAACGCCTTCGATGGCGACCCGTCGATCAACGGCGCCTCTGTCCTCTACCCCAAGCCGGATAGCCTTGCGTTCGCGCAGGCGATCGATGCCGGCCTCACTCAATCGCTCAATCGTTTTCAGATCCAGGACGACGGCGTGATCGCCAAACCGGAGCTCTGGGTGCATTCCGACATTCCGACGGCCACCGTCGAGCCGGCTTACCTGACGAATCCGCGCGAACGAAGCCTGCTGCTGCAGAACGACTTCCGCGATGCGATCGCGATGGGCATCTTTCAGGGGATGCTGGCTGCCGACCCGCAGATCGAGCAGGCCAGGGCTCAGCTCGAACGCGCCGACGCCGCCGCGGCCGCTCAGCGGCAGGCCGAAGAGGCCTCGGCCGCCGATGCAGCGCGGATCGCTACCGCCACCCGCTGGGGCCTCATCATCGGTGGCATCATGATTCTCTGGGTCGTCATGCGTACCGCGATCCGCCGAGCCGTGCGGACACCGCAACCACCACCGTATCGTCGCCGCACCTATCGCCGGCGTCGGTCGAACAGTAAGCTATAGCACTCATGGCACAGACGTCCCAGCTGCGTATTCCTGGCCCCACGCCGGTCCCGGATCGTGTCAACCGCGCCATGGCCGCCCCCATGATCAATCATCGTGGCCCGGAATTCAAAGCGCTCCTGCCCGAGCTCGAGGCGGGGCTCAAGTGGGCCTTCCAGACCGAGAACGACATGCTCATTTTTCCGGCCAGTGGAACCGGCGGTCTCGAAAGTGCAGTGGCGAACCTCACCTCGCCGGGTGAGCGCGTCATCGCGGTCACGATCGGCGCCTTCGGCGACCGCTTCGCCGATCTGGCCGAGGCTTTTGGCGCCCAGGTGGTCCGCTATGCCCTGCCCTGGGGCGAAACCGCCGATCCCGAGGACCTCGATGAGCTCCTGGGCAAAGAACCGGATGTCCAGACCGTGCTGATCACCCACAACGAGACCTCGACGGGCGTCACCAATCGTCTGCAGGCGCTGGCCGAGGTCGTCAAGCGACGTCAACGCTTGCTGGTGGTCGATGGGGTCAGCTCGATCGGGTCGATCGACCTGCCGGTCGACGACTGGGGCGTGGATGTTGCGATCACCGCCTCGCAAAAAGGTTGGATGCTGCCTCCCGGCGTCACGATGCTAAGCGTCAGCAAAGCCGCCTGGCAACGCCAGGCCAATGCCCGTGCGCCTCGCTTCTATTTCGACTGGGAGCGTGCGCAAAAGCTGCAAGCCAAAGGTATGACCTTCACCACGCCCGCCATGAGCATCTTGTTCGGGTTGCGTGAGTCACTGGCGATCATGCGCGAAGAAGGGCTGTCGACGATTTTCCAACGGCATATCCGTGTTGCGGCCGGGTTCCGCGCGGCGGGGCGCGCCCTGGGCCTGCGCTTGCTGGCGGCCGACCCGGAGACCGCATCCCCCACCGTCACCGCGCTCTATTTCCCGGAGGCGTTGAGCGGCGAGAAATCAGAGGCAGTCTTCAAGACCTGGCGCGATCTCGGCCTCGTCGCCGGCGAGGGTCAGGGAAAGGTTGCCGGCAAGATCTTCCGCATCGGCCACCTTGGGGCGGTGTACGACGCGGACGTGGCAGCGACCGTCGAGTTGCTCGAGCGGGGCCTCGAGGCCAATGGGCACTCGGTGACGCGCGGCGCGGCGTTGTCCGCCGCGAGGCGTGCGTTGGAGTCGTCCGAGCCCAGCCTCGTCGCCTGAGCCGGTGCCGCGCGTCCTCGTCGCCGACCCGATCGCCGAGGCGGGTCTCGCCCGGTTGCGCAGCCACGCTGACGTCGATGTCGAGCTGAAGCAGACCCAGGCCGCGCTGGTTGGGCGGATCCCGGACTACGACGCCCTGATCGTCCGCAGCGAGACGCGCGTGGATGCCGCGGTCATCCAGGCAGGCACCCGTCTCAAGGTGATCGGGCGGGCGGGCGCGGGTGTCGACAACATCGACGTGGCCGCGGCAACCCGGGCAGGCATCCTGGTCGTCAATGCACCTTCCGGCAACACCATCGCGGCGGCCGAGCACACGATGGCTATGATGCTCGCCCTGGCTCGACACATCCCGCAAGCCGACCAGGCGGTCAAGGCGGGCCGCTGGGAGCGATCGCGCTTCCTTGGGAACGAACTACGCGACAAGGTCCTGGGCGTAGTCGGCCTGGGCAGCATCGGTCGCGAGGTGGCGCACCGCGCGCAGGCCTTTGGCATGCACGTGATCGCTAGCGATCCAATGCTGTCGGAGGAACGCGCCTCCCAGCTCAACGTCAAGCTGATGCCGTTCGAACGACTCCTGGCAGAAGCGGATCTCATCACCTTGCATGTGCCCCTAACGAAGGAGACGCATCACCTCGTCGACGCGAGGGCGCTGGCCGCGGCAAAATCTGGCGTTCGCATCATCAATGTCGCCCGTGGGGGCATCGTTGACGAATCCGCGCTCTGGAACGCATTACGTGATGGTCACGTCGCCGGTGCCGCGCTCGATGTCTTCGAGCAGGAACCTCCAGGCGAGAATCCATTGTTGTCGTTGCCGCAGGTGGTGACGACCCCTCACCTGGGCGCCTCGACCGAAGAAGCGCAGATCAGCGTGGCGCTCGAGATCGCCGAACAGGTGGTCGCCGTGCTCGAAGGCGGACACCCGCGATTTGCCCTCAACGCCCCGGTCGCGCTACCCGAAGCGATGGCGTTTCTGCGACCCTTCATCCCGGTCGCGGAGGGCATCGGCCACTTCTACGCCCAGGTCGGCCGGCAACCGACGACGCGCCTGCAGGTCGACTACGCGGGGGAGATCGCCGACTACGACTGCTCGGTTCTCACCGCCGCGCTGCTGACCGCATTCCTCAGCCGGTTCAGCGCGGAGCGCGTCAACCCGGTCAACGCTCGGGCAGTCGCGGTCGCCCATGGCATCACCGTCGTCGAGCAGCGCGGGGCCAGGGCCAGCGAATTTGCGAACCTGATCAGTCTGCAGGCGGTCGGTGATCACGGCACCAGCCGAGTCGGCGGCACGCTGCTGCTCAACGAGCCACACATCGTGACCTTCAACGATTTCCGCATCGACCTGGTGCCACAGGGGACCTTCTTGATGAGCTGGCATGCCGATCGTCCCGGCATCATCGGCGCCATCGGCACCCTGCTGGGTCAGAAGAACATCAATATCGCGAGCATGCAGGTGGGCCGGGATCGTCCACGCGGCGACGCGGTCATGATCGTCTCGGTCGATGATCCGGTCCCGGAGTCGATCATGGCCGATATTCGTCGGATCCCCGGAATGGCCGACGTGCTGTCCGTCACCCTCTAGATCCCTTTGGCCACGCTGCGTCCGTTCCAGGGGGTGCTCTATGACCCGCAACGGGTCGACCTCTCGCGCGTCGTCGCGCCACCCTACGACGTCATCAGCCCCGCCGATCAGAAGCGTTATTACCGGCAGGATCCGCACAATGTCGTGCGATTGATCGCCGGCGAGGTGCGCCCCTCGGACACGCCACTGGACAACAAGTACACGCGCGCGGCCGCCTTCTTTCGCGACTGGTTGGCGGAAGGGATCCTGCGGCGTGAGCCAGGTCCGCGTTTCTACGTTTACCGGCATCAATTCGTCGATCCCATCAATAGCGAGTCGCGTTCGCGGCTGGGCATCATGGGCGTCGTCGAGCTCGAACCCTTTGGGCGCGGAGTCCTGCCGCACGAGCAAACGCATGCGCGCGCCAAGGCCGACCGGTTGTCGCTAACCCGCGCCGTGGTCGCCAACCTCAGCCCCGTGTTTGCCCTCTACGAGGACCCGCAGTCGGCGGTCGGCCCTATCATCGCGCCCGTCATGGCGGATCCGCCGCGGATGTCGATTACGAGTGAGGACGGGGATCACCACGCGATCTGGTCACTCGAGGGAGGACAACGCTTCGCGCAGTTAGCCCAGGTGTTTAGTACCTCGACCCTCTTCATCGCCGACGGTCACCATCGCTACGAGACGGCGTTGAATTTCCGCGAATACCAGCGCAAGCAACATCCGGAGGCTTCGCCGGATGCCGCCTTCAATTACGTGCTGATGTTGCTTGCCGACGTCCGTGACCCGGGCCTGACCATCCTGCCCACCCACCGAGTCCTGCACGACCTCGAGGGGTTCGCTGCCGGCCAGCTCGTCCGTCGGCTGTCCGAGCGCCACCGCGTGGTACCTCGCGAAACTCCGGCCGACCTTCTGGCCGCGATGCGGGACGAGGTCCCCTCTGGGAGCGGACAGGGCGCGCACCGGATCGGAATAGCTCTCCCTCTCACCTCCTGGTACACCGTCGATATCGACCAGGCAGCCGCAACTGATCCCGTTTCTCGGCTCGATGTTTCGATACTCCACCGCGAGATCCTCGAGCGCGAGCTGGGTCTGACGCCCGCTGAGCTCGAAGAGGAGCGCTACCTGACCTATTCGCGCGACGTCGACGGTGTCCTCAACCGGGTGGAGGCGGGAACTGCCCAGGCCGCTTTCCTGCTTCGGCCGCCGGCGGTCCGGGACGTGGTCGAGGTCGCTCGGGCGGGCCAGGTCATGCCCCAGAAATCGACCTACTTTTTCCCCAAACCGGCGTCGGGAATCGTTTTCAACCCCCTCGACGCCGGCATCCGGATCTCAAGTTAGGAACGTAATGCATTTGATCGGTTGCTTTGTTTCATTTTCGTGAGTCGATTCGGCTTGCCCGCCTCCCGGCGGTTGGCTACTATGCTGGGGCTAATGAGCGCGAAGCGCGTCGTGATCTACATGCCCGATGCGCTTGTCGAGGCGCTCAACCGCGTCACCGCCGTCTCCCCGAGGAGCCGCAGCGAGATCATCAGCGCGGCGGTCGAGCGGTACCTCGCGGAGGGACCGGCGGCCGGCCTGGCCAGCCCGGACGAGGCCTTTTTCGATCGGGTGGCCGAGATGATGCAGAGCGGGCTACTCCAGCCGGGCGACTTCAGCGACCCGGCGACCGAGGAGCCAAGGCCGAAAAGCAAGCTCTGGATCAACTGAAGGCTGGCTCTAGCCCGGCGTTTTCTGCCGCCTAAAATCCGGGTATAAGTTAAGTCGAAATGCCCGTCTATGGATACCGCTGCACCCACGGCCACCATTTCGAGGTGCAGCAACGGATCACCGAACCGCCGCTAACCCAGTGCCCCGAATGCGGGGCACCGGTGACGCGGGTCTTCTATCCGGTCGGCATCATTTTCAAGGGCGGCGGCTTCTATAAGACGGACTCGAGGGGATCGTCCAGCGACGGCAGCATCACCCCGGCGGAGCCCCCGAAGGTCGACAGCAAACCCGACGGGAAAGCCGATACGAAGACGAAAGCTGCTCCGGAAAGTGGCAGCTCGACCCCCTCTGTGACGCCGCCTGCTAAAACTGACAACAAGACCAGCACGAAGGAAGGAGCGGCATGACGACCAAAAACATCGTCCAGGTCACCGACCAGAATTTCGAGGCGACCGTGGGCGCCGCGCAGCAGCTCGTACTCCTCGACTTCTGGGCGACCTGGTGCGCCCCCTGCAAGATGCTGCGACCGGTGGTCGAAGAGTTGGCGGCCGAGTATGCTGGCCGAGTTACAGTCGCCGAGCTCGACGTCGACGCCAATCCGCTGACGGCCTCGAAGTTCAGCGTCCTCAGCATTCCCAGCTTGATCTTGTTCCGCGCTGGCAAACCGGCCGATCGGATCGTCGGTTACAAGCCCAAGGCTTACCTCAAACAGAAGATCGACGCCGTCCTGTAGCCTCATTCGCGGGACGGGGGTGCATGGGCTCAGGTGGGCTCCACGGTCTTCAAAACCGCTGGTCGGCATCCTTGGCGATGTCGACGGACGGATCGTTCCCGTCGCGCCCCCGCCACTTTTTGAATTCGGACCGGACGTTAGGATCATCACATTCTGCGACGAAGTACTGAGACGTTTCCCCGCGCTGG
>DASWBA010000056.1:0-6693 GCA_036390825.1 Candidatus Dormiibacterota bacterium | reverse complement strand
TCAGGTCCGCGCGCTCCGGCTGGAGGTAACGCCAGGCAGCCTTTTCGGCGACACGGTCGCCAACTTTTAGGGAGTAGAAGGTGGCCTGGCCCTTCCCGGCATGGTTACTCGTAAAGGTGGTCGGAACCAACAGGTCGGCTTTGACGTCTTTCAATGGAAAGTAGTAAACGGCGAGGCGCCGGTTCTCGAGCATCAGCATCACGGCGCGCGAATCCGCGATCGTAACGCCGCCCAGCAGGACGCGAACGCGACGCTGCGTGGGTTCCAAAACGATGTCGTCTCCGGCCGGCCGACGGTCGATTTGCTCAATCACTTTGTCTTCAAGAGCTTGTGCCATGCCTGCTTGAACAACCCCCTTTCGGTCCGAGATGTTCCATCGCGACCTTACTAATTCTTCACTGTACGATTGATCTCGGTCTTGACACAATACCCAACATATCCACTATCATGTTTAGTGATGCTTCCTAAGACACCCTCCAGCTCGACGCCGGCCTGATGCCGCGCCGACGTCGCTCGCGCTACCTCTTCCACCGCCGGCTGCGGCTGCTCCGCAAGAGTCAGCGCCAGATCAAGGGGCGGCGGGCCTTCATCCTGGCCGCGCTGGTCCTCTTCGCCCTCCCCCTGATGGCGATTCCCGCGCTTGCGGCTGAAACGGTGGGCAACCTCCCGGCGGTCGACGGCCTCTCCGCCAGCGCCCTCCACCAGGACATGCTGATCTTCGACCGCCACGGCACCCTGATCGACGACATCGGCGACCACGGCGATCATCGGATCGTCGTGCCGTTGAACACGATCACGCCGTTCCTCAAGCGGGCCACGATCGCCATCGAGGATAAGTCCTTCTACAACAACAACGGGATCGACCTGACTGGCATCGCGCGGGCGGCGGTCGCCGATTACTCGCATCACCACATCGCGCAGGGCGGAAGCACGATCAGCCAGCAACTCGTCAAGCAGGTCTTCATCGGCCCCAACCCACCACCTACGATCCAGCGCAAAATCCGGGAGGCCGTGCTCGCGGTCGACCTGAATAGCCGCTACACGAAGGACCAGATCCTCGAGCTCTATCTCAACACCATCTACTATGGCGCGCAGAGCTATGGGGCCGAGGCAGCGGCCCGGGGCTTCTTCCACACCACGTCACACGACCTGACGCTGGCGCAGGCCGCCATGCTCGCCGGCTTGCCGCAAGCGCCAACCGACAACAGCCCGCTCATCAACCCGACCCGGGCCAAGCTGCGGCAGGCCGAGGTGCTCGATGCCATGGTCACGCAAAAGATGATCACCGAGGATCAGGCGTTCGCGGCCAAGCAGGAGAAGCTGCAGTTCTTCTACCCGACCAACCAGCTGCAGGCGCCGCATTTCGTCGATTACGTGCTGCAGGTGCTCGATCAGCAATTCCATATTCGCCCGAGTGATCGCAAGGGCTATCGCGTCTACACCACGCTCGACCTCAATCTCCAGCACATCGCCGAGGCTACCGTCGCCAACCAGATCAATACCAAGGGCGGCTACTACGACTTTCACGACGGCGCCCTGGTCGCGATGGATCCGAAGAATGGCGAGGTGCTGGCCATGGTGGGCGGCGCCGACTACTATCGCCCGGGTGGCCAGATCAACATGGCCACGACCACCACTCGCCAGCCGGGGTCCTCGTTCAAGATGCTGACCTACACGTCGGCGATCGAGAGCGGCCGGCTCAACATGGTCAGCCCCATCCTCGACCAGCCGATGGTCTTCCCGCTGGGCGGTGGGACCGACGGCCTCAAGCCCTACGCTCCGCTCAACTACGACAAGAAATTTCACGGCACCGTTCCGCTCAAGGTGGCGATGGGGAACTCACTCAACATCCCCGCCATCAAGACCGAGCTAACGATCGGCATCCCCGCGGTCCTGGACACGGCCCGACGCATGGGGATCACCAGCCTCAACAAACCGGACAGCCATTACGGCATGAGCCTCACCCTCGGCGGTTACGAGGTCTCCCCTCTCGACATGGTCACGGCAGCCTCGACCCTGTCCAACCTCGGGCTGCGTCACCGCCCGGCCCCGGTCACGCTCATCCAGGACGGGCTGGGCCGCACCGAATTCAAGTACGACCCGGCCAAGAATGAGTTCCGCGCCGTCAGTCAGCAGGTGGCCTTCATCGTGAACTCGATCATGTCCGACGATCGCAACCGCTGCCTGGAATTCGGTTGCGGCGGCGACCTGACCCTTCCGGGCCGTCACGTGGCGGCCAAGACCGGCACCACCCAGGACTTCCGCGATAACTGGACCGTTGGCTTCACGCCAAGCCTGGCGACGGCAGTGTGGGTGGGCAATCCCGACAACCATCCGCTGGCCAACAACTCCACCGGCATCGTGGGCGCCGCCCCCATCTGGCACCAGTTCATGGTGCAGGCGCTGGCGGGTCACCCGGATGAGTGGTACAGCAGGACGAGCGGCGTCGACCAGGTCGGCCAGAATTACTTCCTTCCCGGCACGGAGTCGTTGCGCCCGACGCTCGCCGCCAGCTGGCCGACGTGCCGCTTCCGGTCGTTCAATCCCTACACCGTCACCGACGCGATGTTGACGGTCAATGGGCTCCCCTGCGTGCTTGGCTACGTCCCGCGCGGCGTGCTAGCCGGCCACTAAACAAAAACCCGACGGCTGCCACGTCTGCAGCCGTCGGGTGTGAAGGGATAGCCCGCTAGGGCCCGCCGCCGCGACGACTGTTGTAGAAGCCGAAGCCGCCGCCGAACAGGCCGAGGATGATCAGGATGATCCCGATCAACGTGTAGCCGAGTATCAACGCAATAATCCCGAGAACGATCAGCAGTCCGCCTCCACCGAAGTACACCCTGCACCTCCTTTCTGAGAAATCCGGGACGCGGGACCGTCGCACCTCCCACCATAGATGGTCGGGCCTCCTGTGTGAAGAGTGCGAGTTGCAATTGCAGGTAGCGCAGGTCCGCCGTGCCGCGCGTCCGCGCTCTTACCCAGGCCGCCAGGTGACCCCGTGTTATGATACCGAGTATCAAATGACTCGGGTTATCAAAGCGCTGCTCGCCGCCACTCTCGTTTCCACTGTGCTGGCCGCATGCGGGGCGCCCCCTCCGGGCGCGAGCTCAGGTACGACGCTGCAGGTGATAGCCAGCGAAAATTTCTGGGGGAGCATCGCCGCCCAACTGGGCGGCTCGCACGTCACGGTGACCAGTATCGTCACCAACCCGAATACCGATCCCCACGAGTACGAGAGCAGCGCGACCGATGCGCGAGCGTTCGCCACCGCTGATTACGTCGTCCTCAACGGCGGCGGCTACGACGATTGGGGACAGAAGCTGCTCGCCGCCAACCCCAGCTCGAGCCGGAAGGTCTTGACGATCGCCGACCTCCTCAACAAGAAGGCGGGCGACAACGCGCACTTCTGGTACAACCCCGACTGGGTCGACCAGGTGGCCGACCGGATCACGGCCGACTACCAGGTGCTCGACCCGGCCGACTCCGCCTACCTCAGCCAGCAGCGCCAGGCGTTCCGAAACGCGGTGCAGCCGTACCATGACGCGGTCGCGCAGATCCGGTCCGCGTCCACCGGCGTCGCGGTTGGCTCGACCGAAAGCATCTTCGTTTACATGGCACAGGCGTTGGGCCTCAACCTGATCTCGCCGCCGGAATTCATGCAGGCGATTTCCGAAGGCAACGACCCACCAGCGCAAACCGTGGCCGAGTTCCAGAACCAGCTCTCCCACCACCAGATCAAGGTGCTGGTCTACAACACGCAGACGTCGACCCCCATCACCGAAAATCTCAAGCAGCTCGCCACGCAGAACGGCATCCCAGTGGTTGGGATCTCGGAAACGGTCGAACCGGCGACCGCCGCCTTCCAGGACTGGCAGACCAGGCAGCTGACCGCCCTGCGGGCCGCGCTGAGCCGACAATAGCGGGCAGCATGGCCCGTTCGACCTCTCCTGCCATCGTCGCCGACGGCCTGGCCGCGGCCTACAGAGACCGGCTGATCTGGCGAGACGCCACCTTCACGGTGAACACCGGAGAATTCGTCGCCGTCCTGGGTCCGAACGGAAGTGGGAAGTCCACCCTCCTGCGATTGTTGCTCGGCCTTCTCCCGCCGGCAGCGGGCAGCCTCCAGGTTCTTGGCAAGGTTCCCCATCGCGGCAACGCCGACGTCGGTTACGTCCCGCAGCGGCGCAACATCGATCGCGACCTGCCGGTCCGAGGTCGGGACTTCGTCCACCTCGGCATCGACGGCAGCCGGTGGGGGGTCGCGCTAGGCAACGCCGCCGACAACCACCAGCGGGTCGCGCAAGCGATCGCGTCAGTGGAGGCACAGGCGTACGCGGATCGCCCGATCGGCCGGCTTTCTGGCGGGGAGCAGCAGCGTTTGCTGCTCGCCCAAGCGCTCGCCGGCAAGCCACAGATGTTGCTCCTCGACGAGCCGCTGGCCAGCCTCGACCTCCGCAACCAGATCGTCATCGCCGAGCTGGTCGCAGAACTCGCCCGAGCGAACGGCCTGACCGTGCTGCTCATTGCCCACGACATCAACCCCCTGCTGCCGGTCGTCGATCGCGTCCTTTACGTGGCGCACGGTGGCGTGGCGATCGGCAAACCGGCCGAGGTCATCACCACCGAACAGTTGAGCCGGCTCTACGACGCGCCGATCGAGGTGCTCCACGACAGCCACGGCCACATGTTCGTCGTTGGCCTCGAGGCTGAAAGCGCGCATCACGATGCTTGAGCTTTCGCTGGCCGCGGCGCCGTACTTCGGCTGGGACCTGGTGCGCGTCGTGCAGGAGCTATTTCGCTACGCCTTCATGCAGCACGCCTTCGAGGCGGGGACGATCGTCGCGCTCTCGGCCGGCGTGATCGGCTACTTCGTCGTCCTGCGTGGCCTCTCCTTTGCCGCGCATGCGCTTTCACACATCGGCTTCGCTGGCGCAACCGGCGCCGTCCTGGTTGGCGTGGCGCCGATCGTCGGCTTGCTGGTCTTCACCATGTCGGCCGGCGCGGTCATGGGCGCCCTCGGCCAGCGGCTTCGCGGCCGCGACGTGACGATCGGCCTGGTGATGGCATGGTCGCTCGGTCTGGGCCTCCTCTTCACCCGCCTCTACAAAGGGTCCGCCAACCTGGCGATCGGCATCCTCTTCGGTCAAATCTTCGGCATCACCAGCCAGGACGTCGCCGTGACCTTTGTCGCCGGACTCCTGACCGTGTTGCTGGTGGTCGCCGTCTACCGCCCGCTGCTGTTCGCCACCCTCGACGAAGAGGTCGCGGAGGCGAAGGGCGTGCCGGTACGTGGTCTTTCCATTGCGTTCATGGTCGTCCTGGCGGTCGCCGTCTCCGAAGCGGTGCAGGTGGTCGGCGTGCTGTTGATCTTCGCGCTAATCGTGGCGCCCGCCGCCATCGCCGAGCGCTTCACGACCCGGCCCAGCCGCGGCGTGCTGCTGGCGGCGATCGTGGCCGTGATCTTCACCTGGGCAGGGCTGACGATCGCCTACTACCTTCCCTACCCCGTCGGGTTCTTCATCACGTCGATCGCGTTCTGGACTTATATCTTGGCGCGGGTGCTGAGCGACGTCATCGCCCGGCGGGCAACCGGCCGGGTCCGCCCGTGGCGCGAGGAACAGGTCCGGCACTCGCCATAGAAGTCGAGGGTCGCGTGGTCGACCCGAAATCCGCGCTGGCGAGCGATGGTCTCGGCGAGCGGGGCCACGGCCTCTTCTCCCAGGTCTTCGACAGTCCGGCAGGTGGTGCAGATCAGGTGGTGGTGATGCCCCGGCTCACACCACACGTAGGCGGACACGTGCCCTGGTCGCTCCAACCGTTGGGCCAGGCCAGCCGTCACCAGCGTGTCGAGCGAGCGAAAGACGGTGGCGCGCCCGATATATGCGTGCTTCTTGCGGACGCGCTCGTAGAGTTCCTGCGCCGAGGTCTCTTTTCCGGTCTGCGCCAGCACAGCGGCAATCGCGAGTCGCTGCGGGGTTAGCCGGACACCCGTCTGCTGCAGGGCCGCCTGGGCTTCTGTCTCAACCACAACCAAATGATACTGCCAATACCCCCTGCCCCGATTGCAGGAGGAGGGCAGGGTGGGGGGTTTCTCCCCTTCCTCCCGTTACGTCGATATGGCTGTCGTCGCGGTCGCTCCGCGCCCCTGGTTCAAAGGAACGGCCCCGGCTGCGGCGTTCGGGTCGCTCCTCTTCCCGCTCGGCATTTTTGCCTGGCTCCGGACGCATCCGGCGGCCGATCCCACCCTCGTGGTGCCCCTGCAGCACTTCGAGATTGTCACGGCGGTCTCCCTGCTGGCGTTCGGGCTCGCGATCCTGCTGGCGATCGCCGCCGTCCAGATCGCCCAGTACCGGATCCTCTTCCTGTGCCTGGGGTTCATGGCGATGGGCGGTATCTTCGCCGTGCACGGTATTGACACGCCAGGCATTCTTCAATCCGGTGAAGCAGACGAATACTCCGGCGCCGTGGTCGGCGTTTCCGCCTATCTCAGCCTGTTTGTCCCGGCCCTCTTCTTCGCCGCCTCCTACACGCCGCTGACGGCGGCCTTCGAACGCCGTCTTCCCTTCTCGCCGGCAGGCTGGCTCATCGTGTTGCTCGGCACCGCCTTGCTGATCTACGGTGGACTGGCGATCGTCAGCACGGAGCTGATTGGGAACCTGCCGTTTGGCGTCCGTCCCTGGTCGATCGTGATGG
>DASWBA010000055.1:0-3381 GCA_036390825.1 Candidatus Dormiibacterota bacterium | reverse complement strand
GCCGCGATGGCGGGACCGACGACGGGAATCACGCCCGCCAGGACACCGAGGCCAGCCAGGGCACCCAGCCCCAGGCCGCTCAAGGCCCCGGTCAGCGCACCCGATCCGGCGTGCGTATCATGTTCGCTGCTTGTGGCATCCGCCCCATCTTCGGCGTGTCGCATGGCGACGCCGACATGGTTTTCGTCGAAACCAGCGTGATGAAGCTCGGTGACGGCCTGGTTGGCGTGGAGACGATCCTCGAACACGCCGACTACGGTAGAACCTTGTTGAGTTTTCATGGTGGATTGATCAAGCAAATCTCGGACCGCAGAATGGGGAATACGGTCAGTAAATCTAAATTTAAGTTGAATTCTTGATATTCACAAACGGAACGTACTGGAGGATCGAGTTGCAACGGAGCAGAAACCAACCATCAGCCGTCCAGGTTGCTGGACAGCCACCGGGACGACGCTTTAGCCTGGAGGAATGGAAACCAACGATCATTTCCATGAACGGATCCGGCATGAAGAGCGGTTCGCCGCCCGGCTCCGCCTCGCCACAGAACGCCTGGAAGAAGCCCGGCGCGAGCGGATCTGGGCCATTGTCGAAGCCCATCAGTCGGGGTTCTCCGTCCGTGAGATTGCGGCCGCCACCGGTCTCAGCTCGAGCCGGGCCCACCAGCTCCTCGGCTCGGACGAGGCCCGCGAGATGCCCCGGTGGCTGAGTCAGCAGCGAAGGCGGAACCGACCGGACCGCCCTCAGGAGGCGGCCCGCTCCCCGCTCCACCCCGACCTTCAGGGCCGCCTCGCGAGCGAGTTGGAAGCCCTCCGCCGGTGCCTCGAGTGGCTGGAGCGCCTGGACCGCGAGGAGACGGTCGTGGTGAATCTCCGGCCCGAGACCGATGCCGAGACGGAATACGTCTCGTTCGACCGTCCCCGTGTGCTCCGGGTGCTGACCCGCATCATCGCCGACCTCGACGAACTGGCCCGTTTCCCGCCGCTGACCGACGAGGAGAAAGGCAAAGCCGAGGACGCCGAGTCCCGGCGCGTCCGCCAACGCCAACGGTTGGCGGAGCCGGAGCCGCCGCCGAAGCGGTTGAGCAGGCGTGAGGAACGGGAGGCGCGTCGGGCCTTGCTGGATCTTCCGCCGTCCAAGCGGCACTGAAGGAGCGCGGTCCCCCCTCCTTCTCACCAGGAGTGAATCGGTGCCTTTGGTTGCGTTTTCAATCACCCCAACGGTCGGGTAGTCATGGACACGCCGTCCCCATCCACCCGAGACTGGGCCCGGCGCTTGCTGGCTGCGGAAGCCGCGAGCCGGTCCGCAGCCGATCCGCGCGTGCCTGAAGCGGTTCGGGTCTGTGAGAAGCTGCGAGTCGCGATCACACGATTCGCCGGCGCAGACGGCTTTACGGCGCTCCTGCGGCGGGCGCTCGCTCTGGCCCGTGCGGAAGTCCCTGCGCTGCACGGCATCACGCAGAAGGCCGACGGCTCCCTGGAAGGACTGGAACAGCTCGCGGCTGATGCGCGGGACGTCGCCATCGACGCGGCAGTCGCGATCACCGCCCATCTCCTCGGGCTGCTGGTGACTTTCATCGGCGAACCCCTCACGGTGCGCCTGGTGCGCGAGGCTTGGCCCGACGCCTCGTGGGACGAATCACATTGAAGAACGAGGCTGCACCATGAGCGCGCAAGGACAAAATCAAGGACAGGACCGAGTGCTCATTCGGCAACTGCCCACCGGCGTGCCGGGCCTCAATGAGATTCTCGGCGGCGGTCTGCCCGAGTACTCCTTCAACATCATCGCCGGCGCTCCCGGATGCGGTAAGACCACGCTGGCGCACCAGATCATCTTCGCTAACGCCAGTCCAGAGCGACCGGCGCTGTACTTCACCGTGCTGGGCGAACCGGCCATCAAGATGCTGCGCTATCAGCAGCAGTTCACGTTCTTCGATCAATCCAAAATGGACGGCTCGATCCGCTTCGTCAACCTCAGCCAGCTCGTTCTGGACCAAGACCTGGGCGCTGTTCTCGCTGAGATCATCAAGGAAGTCGAGGCATCCGAGGCGCGCGTCGTCGTTGTGGACTCGTTCCGGACCGTGGTGCGCCAGGCGTTGACCCACGCGAGCGAAATGGAGCTCCAGGGCTTCGTCCAGCGCCTGGCGCTTCACCTGACCAGTTGGCAGGCCACCACGTTCCTCATCGGCGAGTACGTCGAAGGCGAACTGCGCGACAATCCGGTCTTCACCGTGGCCGACGGGCTGTTCTGGCTCTGCCAGAACATCGAGCGCAACTCGATCGTGCGCAAGGTGCAGGTCATGAAGCTGCGCGGCCAGGAGTCCGTGCCCGGCCTGCACACCTTCCGCATCACCGAGGATGGCCTGCAAGCCTTCCCGCGCACCTTCGCGCTCGCCGGACAATCCGATCACATCAAGGGCCGGCGGCGTCTTTCCACCGGCATCCGCCAACTCGACGCGCTGCTGGGTGGCGGCGTTCCAGAAGGCGACAGTCTCCTCCTGGCCGGGCCTTCCGGATCGGGTAAGTCGCTGCTCGGCACGCACTTCATCGCTGAGGGTTTGCGCCAGGGCGAGCCGGGGATCGTGGCCATCTTCGAGGAGATCCCGGCCGAGTAC
Organism: Candidatus Dormiibacterota bacterium; assembly: GCA_036390825.1. Classification (GTDB taxonomy): domain Bacteria; phylum Chloroflexota; class Dormibacteria; order CF-121; family CF-121; genus CF-13. Next base: position 770 of record DASWBA010000055.1, on the reverse strand, counting down.
GGGCACCGGGCCGCCACGTTCGGCTTCGACTTCGACACGCCCCAGAAAGACGGCACGCTCACGATCCTCTACCTCCGGCCGCTGGACCTCTCGGTGGATGAGACGGTGCACGAAATCGTCAACAGCGTCAAGAAGATCGGCTGCAAGCGGCTGGTCATCGACTCGCTGGTCGGCTTCGAGATGGCGCTGGCCCCTGGCTTCCGCGCGGATTTCCGCGAGTCGCTGTACCGGATGATTGCGGCCCTGACCCGCTTGGGCGTGACCATTGTGAGCACCGTCGAGATCGATGAGAACTTCACCTCGATGAACCTGAGCAACTTCACCGTCTCGTTCCTCGCCGACGACATCCTGCGCCTGCGCTACGTCTCGATCAACGGCCAACTCCGCAAGATGCTCCTGGCGGTGAAGATGCGCCGCAGCGAGCACAGCATCGACATGGTGGAGTACCAGATCACCTCCAAGGGCGTGGTCATCGGCGAACCGCTGCGGGGCTACCGCGGCCTGACCAGCGGCATCCCCGGGCCGTGGTCGTTCGAGTCCGGGGAGGTTCCGCAACCCCACGCAGAGACTGAAGGAGATCATCCCCATGAATAGAACTCCAGCTACAGCCTCGCCGGTAGTGCCGGCGTTGGAATCGGTGCTTTGCACCGAGGAGTTGAACAGCCGGCCATCGCGACCGCCGGACTATGAGAAGGAGAGTCGTGCGCTGGTATCGCTAGCACAGGCGCTGGCCGATTCGCCGCTCACCATTCTTCAGACATTGGCCGACA
>DASWBA010000054.1:0-9865 GCA_036390825.1 Candidatus Dormiibacterota bacterium | reverse complement strand
CTCACCGGCCGCATGGAGCGCGGCATGGTCGTGATGACCCGGATCGTTGCCCCCTGGTCGGCGAGCCGGCTGGGGCATCAGGTCGAGCCCGGCGATCTGCACACTCGTGACGAGCGGGATTCTCGTCGCGCGCGCGACGAGCGCGGCAGCCAGCGAGGTCTGAAAGAAGAGCGTATTGGCGTGGAGGACGTCGGGACGAAAGTCATCGACCAGACCGCGAAGCTTGACGAACAGCGACGGCGCGAGTGAAGCCTGCACCCGCAGCAGCCTCGCCAGCTCGAGCGACGGGATGACCCGGACCTGCAGGCGGTCGATCGACGTCACCGGCCGCATCGATCGTGGCATGGTGGTGATCACCCGGATCGTGGTCCCCTGGTCGGCCAGCCGGCGATAGGTCTCGATGGCGACCCGCTCGCTGCCGCCGGATGAGGGCTCGGCGAAGTAGTCGCAGAAGGCGAGGATGCGCACGACGAAATAAACGCGACGTCCCGCCGGAGCCTGCCCTAGGGGAAAGGATCGGCCTGATCTCCCCGTTACTCAATCGTCACCAGCCATGGCATTGAATCCGTCCTTCTGGCAGGACCGTCCCACCCTGGTCACTGGCGCGACCGGCCTTGTCGGCGGCTGGGTTGTGCGTCGTCTTTTGGAGCTGCGGGCCGACGTCACCTGCATCGTCCGCGACTGGGTGCCGCAGAGCGAGCTGGTCACCGCCGGGATGTTGGATCAGACCAAGGTGGTTCGCGGCGACGTCTTGGACCAGGCATTGCTCGAGCGGGCGCTCGGCGAGTATGAGATCGATACCGTCGTCCACCTGGCGGCTCAGACCATCGTCGGGATCGCGAACCGCAACCCCAGCTCGACGTTCGAATCCAACATCGCCGGAAGCTGGCGATTGCTGGAAGCTTGCCGGCGGAGCCCGCTGGTGCGGGGGGTGGTGCTGGCGTCCTCGGACAAGGCGTATGGGGAGCAGGACACGCTGCCCTACCGGGAGGACGCCCGGTTGCAGGCTCTCCATCCCTACGACGTCAGCAAGGCAAGCGCCGATCTGATCGCCCAGAGTTATGCCGCCACCTACGCGCTGCCCGTCGTCGTCACCAGGTGCGGAAACTTCTTCGGTGGCGGCGACCTGAACTGGAACCGAATCGTGCCCGGGACCATCCGGTCCGTTCTTCGGGGGCAGCGCCCGGTGATCCGATCCGACGGCGCCTACATCCGCGACTACTTCTACGTGGAGGACGGGGCTGAGGCGTATCTCCTCCTTGCCGAACGCATCGCGGCGGACCCGAGCTTGCGCGGGCAGGCCTTCAACTTCTCCAACGAGACGCCGGTCTCCGTGATCGACCTGACCCAGCGGATCCTCCGAATCATGGGCTCGGCCTTGCAGCCGGATATCCGGTCGGAGGCCAACCACGAGATTCGAGAGCAATACCTGGACGCGAGCAAAGCCCGGCAGGCGCTGGGGTGGGCGCCGATGTTCAGCCTGGATGAGGGGCTGCGCCGCACCATTGCCTGGTACCGCCGGGTCCTTGGGGAGCAGGTGGCCGCATGATCGCCACCACCTGCCGATCCTGCGGTTCGGAGAAGCTGGAGCTCGTGCTCTCGCTGGGGTCCACGCCGCTGGCGAACGCGCTGCTCTCGCAGGAACAGCTGATGCTGCCGGAGGCCCGGTATCCGCTCGATCTCGCCTTCTGCCACGACTGCACGCTGGTGCAAATCACAGAGACCGTGCCGCCGGCCGAACTGTTTGGCGAATATCTCTACTTCTCCTCCTACTCGGACACGATGGTTCGACATGCGGAGGCGCTGGTCCAGCAGTTGATTCCAGAGCGAGGGTTGGGCCCGCGCAGCCTGGTGATCGAGATTGCCAGTAACGATGGATACCTGCTGCAGTTCTATCGCCGCCAGGGGATCCCCGTGCTGGGCATCGAGCCGGCGCGCAACATCGCGCGGGCCGCGGAGGAAGGCGGAATTCCCACGCTGTGCGAATTCTTCGGTCCGGAGGTTGCGCACCGTCTGCGCGATCGAGGTCAGCTGGCGGACGTCCTGCACGCGCACAACGTGCTGGCTCACGTGGCCGACTTGAACGGGGTGGTGAGCGGGATGGCCGCCGTCCTGAAGGATGACGGGGTCGCCGTCATCGAGGTTCCGTATGTCAAGGACCTGATCGATCGGTGCGAGTTTGACACCATCTACCACGAGCACCTGTGCTACTTCTCCCTGACCGCCATCGACCAGCTCTTTCGGCGACACGGTCTGCACGTGCAGGACGTGACCCGCATCCCGATCCATGGGGGCTCGCTGCGGCTGTTCGTCACCAAGGGCAGGTCCAAGGCATCGCCAAGCGTCGCCAGGCTGATGGCGGAGGAGACCGCCTCCGGCGTCCGGAATCCTGCCACCTACCTGCGCTTCCGGGATCGGGTGGAGGCGCTGGGAGCCTCGCTGACGTCGATGCTCGACACCTTGAAGCGACGAGGCGACCGGATCGCCGCCTATGGCGCCGCCGCCAAGGGGAGCACACTCCTGAACTGTTTCGGCATCGGCAAGGAGACCCTCGACTTCGTCGTTGACCGAAGCCCTCACAAGCAGGGACGCTTCATGCCCGGTGTGCATCTTCCGATCTATCCGCCGGAGCGGTTGCTGGAAGCCATGCCGGACTACGTCCTCCTCCTCACCTGGAACTTTGCCGACGAGATCCTGGCGCAGCAAAAGGCCTACCGGCAGTTGGGCGGGCGCTTCATCATCCCCGTGCCCGAGGTGAAGGTGGCATGAAGTTCACCGAGACGAAGCTTCGCGGCGCCTACGTCATCGAGCCGGAACCCGACGCGGATGAGCGCGGCTTCTTCGCCCGCACCTGGAGCCGATTAGAGTTCGCGGAACGCGGGCTGGATCCGGACCTGTCGGAGTGCGCCATCTCCTTCAACCACCGCAGCGGAACCCTCCGCGGCCTCCACTACCAGGTCGTTCCATTTGAAGAGACCAAGCTGGTGCGCTGCACCGCGGGCGCCATTTACGACGTGATCGTCGATCTCCGCGCGGACTCGCAAACCCGTGGCGCCTGGCAGGCCTTCGAGCTGAGCGCGGCGAATCGCCGGCTGCTCTACGTGCCGAAAGGCTTTGCCCACGGCTTTCAGACGATTGCCGACAACACCGAGGTCCATTACCAGCTGACGGGACGCTATGCCCCCAGCCACGCACGCGGGATCCGATGGGACGACCCTGCCCTCGGCGTCGAATGGCCCGCCGTCTCACAGCGGATCATGTCCAGCCGGGACCGGCAGCTTCCCGTCATGCAGGCGGTCCAATGAGCGATCGCATTCCGGTTTTCAAGCCATACATCGGGGTCGATACCGCAAAAGCCGCCGTCGATGCGCTGGAACTGGGCTGGCTGGGCATGGGATCGTACGTGCGCGACTTCGAGGCCGGGCTGGCCTCGGTGCTAGAGGTCGAAGGCGAGCGTGTGGTCGCCGTGAATACCGGCACCTCGGCGCTCCACCTGGCGATGCTGACCCTCGGCGTCGGGCCGGGGGATGAGGTGATCACGCCGTCCTTCAACAACATCGGCGATTTCCAGGCCATCAGGCTGGCCGGCGCCGAGCCGGTCTTCTGCGACATCGACGAGGAGACGTTGGGGGTCGATGTCGAAAAGGCGGAGGCGCTCATCTCGCCGCGCACCAGGGCCGTCATCGGGATGGACTACGCGGGTATCCCGTGCCGGCTCGATGCGCTCGAGGAGATGGCGGCCCGGCACAAGCTGAAGGTGATCCATGACGCCGCGCACGCGCTCGGCAGCCGGCTGCACGGACGGTCGATGGCGACCTATGGCGACATCACCGTCTTCTCCTTCGACCCGGTCAAGATCATCACCAGCATCGACGGTGGAGCGCTGGTGGTGGAGACGGCGGCGGAGGTCGATGCGCTGCATCGCTATCGGCTGTTGGGCATGGACCAGAGTGCACGGCGAATGTATACCAACGAGCGAGCCTGGACCTATGACGTCGCCGATCGCGGCTTTCGCTACCATCTCGCGAACCTGCACGCCAGCATTGGCCTCTCGCAGCTGGAGCTCCTCAGCGCCTTCATCGAGACCCGGCGCGACGCCTGCCGGCGCTACGCGGCATTGCTGGCCGGCGTTGACGGGGTGCGGCTCCCGCCGACCGATTTTACCGACGTGGCACCCTTCATCTATTACGTTCGCGTCGGAGACGGACGCCGTGACGCCGTCATCCGATCGTTGGCCGAGGCCGGGGTCGACACGGGCATTCACTGGATCCCGGGCCACAACTTCACCTTCCTCAAAAATTGCCGTCGCGGCGACCTGTCGGTCACGGAGCGAGTCGGTCGCGAGATCCTGACGCTGCCGCTCCATTCCTTCATGCCGGCATCGACCGTCGAGCGAGTTGCGCACGCCCTGAGCGGCGCCCTCGCGCAGCGCCGGGCCGCATGACCGCCGCGCTGGAAGCCGTGATGCGCTACAAAACGGAATATCGCAACGATCCGCAGCGGTGGTCGCTGTGGTCGCAGGCGCCTTCGGGTGAGCGCCTGCGGCTCCGGCCCCTGCAGGCCACTGCGAGCCCGGCGGACGTCGCGTTGCTGACCGAGTGGCGCAATCGCTATCGGGAGTTTTTCTTGACCGACTTCACGGCGACGGTGCAGCAGACGCAGGCCTGGCTGCGCACGACCGGGTCGGACCCGAGCCGGATCCTGTTCATGATCGAGACGGAAGGCGGGTCGCCATTCGGGCACGCCGGCCTTTGCAACCTGCGGCCGGCGGATGCCTACGCCGAGCTCGACAACGTGGTGCGTGGCGCCGAGGGTCCCCGCGGGGCCATGACCGCGGCGGTGACGGCGTTGTGCGACTGGGCGGCATCATCCCTGGGCGTCAGCGCGCTGTGGGTTCGGGTGATGTCGGACAACCCGGCGGTGCGCTTCTACGAGAAGCTCGGGTTTCGCCGGGCGCGTGACGTGGCGCTCGAATTCCAGCGTGACGGCTCGAACGGCAGCTGGATGGAGCGTCCGGACCGCCGGACAGCCGACCGGTACCTCCGCTACATGGAGCGCGCCGCATGATCTCGATCGACCTCGAAAAGGGGCTGATTACGCTCGAGGCCGGTGGTCGCACGACTACGCACGCCCTTGGATCGCCCGAGGGGTTCAAGATCCTCTCCGCGGCATGGGTGCGCGCCGGTTGGGACGCGAAGTACGTCTACAGCTTCACCTGGTTGGGGCGGCCGGTCATTCAACTGCCCGAGGACCTGGTCCGGGTGCAGGAAGCCATCTACCGGCTTCGGCCCACCGTCATCATCGAAACCGGCGTGGCGCATGGAGGCTCCCTGGTGTTCTACGCCAGCCTCTTCAAGGCCATGGGCGAGGGGCGCGTCATCGGCATCGACATCGAGATTCGCCCGCCCAATCGCCGCGCCATCGAGGCGCACGAGCTGGCGCCCCTGATCACCCTGGTCGAAGGTAGCTCGACGGCCCCGGAGGTGGTCCGGGATGTGCGCGCCATGCTGCGTCCCAACGACCGCGTGTTCGTCATGCTCGACTCCAACCACAGCAAGGAGCACGTCCTGGCCGAGCTGAGGGCCTATGCCGACCTGGTCACGCCGGGCTCGTACATGGTCGCGGCCGACGGCATCATGGCAGACCTGGGCACAGCGCCACGAACGAAGCCGGACTGGAGCTGGAACAATCCCCGAGCCGCCGTCGAGGAATTCCTGCGGGAGCGGCCGGACTTTTCGCCGGCGTCGCCTCCGTTCGCGTTCAACGAGGGTGCGGTCGACGAGCCGATCTCCTACTGGTCGGGAGGATGGCTTCGTAAGCGGGAAACCCGCACCACGGCCCATTCAGCCGCAGCCTGATGTCACCGCTGAGGCGCAACATTCTCTGGAACCTCTGTGGCCAGGGGGTGCTCGTCCTGCTGGGCCTGATCGCCGTCCGCTTCGTCTTCAAGCAGCTTGGGGCCGACGCCTTCGGGTTGATCCTGTTCGCGCAGACGGCCGCGGTCGTGCTGGTGAGTGTCTTCGACCTCGGCATCTCGGCCACCATCACCCGAGAAGTCGCCGCTAAGGTGTCCGGGCAGCGGCCCTACGTGACCGACCTGTTGCGCACGGCCACCCTGATCTACTGGGGCCTCTATCTCGTGCTCGCCGTGACCGTGACCGCCGCCGCCCCTGCGCTGATGCTCCATTGGGTGAACCTGAAGAGCATCGACCCGCAGACGGCGACGCGCGTTACGCAGATCCTCGCCTGCGGGGCACTGCTGGTGCTGCCGCGTTCGCTATACGGCAGTCTCTTCCGTGGCCTCCAGCGGATGGGCTTCAACAATGTCATCGAAGCCGGCGCGCTGGCGATCCAGCAGCTCGGCATCATCGTCATCCTCGGGTTCTTTCGCTCGTCGGGGACCCTGACGGCGGTCGCGGTCTGGTTCAGCGCCAGCTACCTGATCAGCGTCGTCGCCTACATCGTGGCGGCCCTCCGCTACCTGCCGGCGCGCGCCCTGCTTCCCGGCTACGCCGCCTTCGTGGTTCGGCGCAACGCGGGGTATTCGGGTCAGATGATGTCGAACTCGATGCTCGCGATGGTGCATTCCCAGTCGGACAAGCTGCTGGTGAGCAAGCTGCTGCCAATCGGCGCGCTCGGCACCTATGGTTTCGTGGCCACGCTCGTGTCCGGTGTCGCGCGCGTGACCGCCTCCATCATGCAGGCGGCCTTCCCCTCCTTTTCGCGCCTCCACGCGCAGTTGGACCACGACGGATTGATCCAGCAATACCGCAAGCTCCAGGCATTCACGGTGGCGATGACGCCGCCATTGTTCGCGGCGCTGGTGTTCGCCGGGATGCCGGTGCTGGCCTACGTCTTCGATCCCAGTGTTGCCCGGTCGCTGATGGCGCCGCTCGTCCTGCTATCGATCGGGTCGTACATGAACGCCACGCTGAGCACGCCGTACACGCTGTCCGTCGCCGTCGGCCGGCCGCAGATCGCCGTGCGGCAAAACCTCCTGGCCCTCGTCATCGTCCTCCCCCTGGCGGCCTTCCTCGTTTATCGTTTCGGATTGGTCGGAGCCGCAGCCTCCTGGGTCGTCTATCACCTCTTCGCCTATGCGTATGGACTCCCTCGCATCTGCCGCGAATGCCTGCGACTACCGGTGCGCGGATGGTACGCCCATGTCATCCGCGCGTTCGCGTTGATTGCCGCAACCTATGGGCTGGCCTTCGCCATCGCGGCCCGGTCGAACATCGTCATCTTGATCGTCGCCTACCTGCTCGCCACCATCGCCTATCTCGCCGCCAGCTACGCGGTCGCGCCCCGCGATATCCGCGACGCCATTCGGGAAGCGCCCACGCAATGGAGCCGCGCGGCGGAGGCCGCCTGAGATGGTCACGGTCATCATCCCGACGCTGCGGCGACCCCGGCTGCTGGCCCGCGCCATCCGAAGCGTGCAGGCGCAGACGATGCGGGATCTCACGATCGCCGTGACCGACAACGCCTCGAGGGACAGTACGCCAGACCTGGTCAGGTCGATGATGGCGCTCGACCCGCGCATCCGCTACCACGAGCAGCCCACCAACCTTGGGCCGCATGCCAACTTTCAGCATGCCCTGGAGCGGGTCGAGACACCGTACTTCACCATGCTCTCGGACGACGACCTGATGCTCCCGGAGTTCGTGGCGCATAGCATGAGCGAGTTGGAGCGTGCGCCCGACGCCATGTTCGTGGCGAGCCCGGTGCTCCTCGTCGATCCAAACGGCCAGCTGCTCATGGTGTACGGCGACAAATGGCGGCCGGGGACGCACTTCCCACCGCAAGGTCTGCTCGACATGTCACGCAAGGGACACTTCATCTGGACCGGCATTGTCTTTCGGACGTCGGTGCGGGATTCGGTTCGGCTCGATCCCCAGACCGGGAACAGCTCCGACATGGATTTTCAGCTGCAGGTCGCGGCGCGTTATCCCTTCGTCACCAGCGGCCGGCCAGGCGCGATCTTCTCCTGGCACCCGCAATCACCGAGCAGTCATCCCGACCTGGCGCAGTTCTGGCCGAGCTGGGGAAAGATCATGGCCAACCTCGATGCCGTGGAGACACTTCCGCGCCCGGTCCGCTCGCAGGCCATCGCCAACCTGGACAAGCGGCTCCACCGCTCGCTGGTCCTCGTCGGACTGTACGCGGCGAGCCGGCGACGCTGGGACGATGCGGCCGGCGCGGCGCGCCTGCTGGTCGAGCGGTATCGCGACCTGCCCGCGGCGGCCGTGATCCGCAGCACGGCATGGCCGGCCCGCCGACTGCCGATGATCCCGCCGATCCTGTACTGGGTTGCGTGGCAGCTGCGCTGGGCAGGGCGCGCACGCCTCAAAAGGCTTCAGCGTGAGCTGGATATCCGGTATGGCGCGCTGCTGGCCCTGGACGATGCCGCCGAGCCCCAACGAAAGGATTCCGCCGCGTAGCGAGTTACACGATCGTCACATGAAGGTCGTCATCCTCTGTGGCGGTCTCGGCACCCGCTTACGCGAGGAGACCGAGTACCGTCCAAAGCCACTGGTGCCAATCGGTGAGCGACCGATCGTCTGGCACATCATGAAGACCTACGCCGCCTTCGGCTTCTCCGACTTCATCCTGGCGCTCGGTTACAAGGGCGAGATGATCAAGGACTTCTTCCTCAACTACGACATCCTCTACAACGACTTCCGCCTGGAGCTCGGATCCAAGCGAGTGACGCCGTTGGGGCCCACGCGCGCGGAAGAGGATTGGCGAATCACGTTTGTCGACACCGGACAGGAGACGCAGACCGGCGGTCGGCTCAAGCGGTTGCAGCCGTACCTCAGCGACGAAGCCCGATTCATGTTGACCTACGGCGACGGCGTTGCCGACATCGACATCAACCGCCTGCTCGATTTCCACACTGAGTCGGGGTGCTCGGCGGTGGTGACCGGGGTGCGGCCGCTGACGCGCTTTGGTGAGCTGGTGGTCGAGGGCGATAGCGTGCGCCGCTTCGCTGAGAAACCCCCGGTCCACGATAGTTGGATCAACGGCGGCTACTTCGTGATGACGCCGCGGATCTTCGAGTACATCGAGGGCGACCGGACGGCGCTGGAGCAGCAGCCGCTGGAGCGCCTGGCCGCGGATGGTCAGCTCGCCATCTACAAGCACGACGGCTACTGGCAGTGCATGGACACCTATCGCGAGCTGCAGATGCTCAATCAGCAGTGGACGGCCGGGCAGGCGCCCTGGACACGCTGGTGGGGGGATGAGAGGCATGCGACGACACGACTCAAGCGCTCCGCCTAAAGCGCGCGACCTGGCGTTTCTCCTACTGGCACTGACCGGGCTCGTCTACCTGCTCTCTGGCCCGGTGTTCTACGGCTACGACGGCGAGATCATGTACCGCGTGAGCGAGAGCCTGGTGCAGCGACACTCGCTCGTGGTCAGCGATCCGATCTACCACTTCGCGCAGCCATATTCGCCCTATGGCATCGGCACGTCATTGGCATTAGTGCCGCTGGTTGCCCTGGGTGAGTTCCTGATGCACGATCCGCGCGCGCTCGTGATCCTCTACCTCCCGCTGATCACGGCGCTGACCGTGGTCGCCCTGAATGCCGTGCTGGTCGAGTTGGGCGTCTCGCGGACCTGGGCCGCGGCCCTTTCCCTGATCTTCGCCTTCGACACCCTGGCCTGGCATTACAGCGGTGTGATGTTCAGCGAACCCCTGCTGGGCCTGATGATGATCGTGGGGCTGCTCAGCCTGCTGCGGTTCAAACGATCCGGTCGTGCGCGCTGGCTGCTGGCAGCCGGCGCGGCGTCGGGGACCGCGATCCTCGCCCGCGATGACTCGCTCTTCCTGGTGCTACCACCGCTGCTGATCTACGGCGCC
>DASWBA010000053.1:0-3927 GCA_036390825.1 Candidatus Dormiibacterota bacterium | reverse complement strand
AGGTCGAGCGGCCCGTCCCCGCGGATGGGGAAGTCCTCGTGAAGGTTCATGCGACGACGGTCAACCGGCTCGACACCGCCACACGCGAAGCGAACCGCAAGAGCGGTCTGGCCATCTCGCTGATCAGTCGCCTTGTCTCAGGCGTCCGCCGGCCGAGGCACCGGATCCTCGGTACCGAATTTGCGGGAGAGGTCGAGGCGGTCGTCGCCGCCGTCACCGAGTTCGCCGTCGGTGACCGGGTCTTTGGCACCACTGGACTCGGGTTCGGCGCGCACGCGGAGTACCTCGCGATGCCGGTGAGTGGACGAATCGCGGCGATGCCAGCAGGGATGAGCTTCGAGGAGGCTGCGCCAATTTGCGACGGCGCGCTCAATGCCCTGACCTGCCTCAAGCAGGCCGATCTGAAAAAAGGCCGCACCATCCTCGTCAATGGCGCGTCGGGGGCGATTGGCACTGCGGGAGTGCAGCTGGCCAAATCGTTTGGCGCCGACGTCACCGCCGTGTGCAACACGAAGAACCTCGAGCTGGTGCGATCGCTCGGAGCGGACCGGGTGATCGATTACACGCAGGCAGACTTCACCAGGAACGGCCAGACCTACGACGTCATCCTCGACGCCGTCGGCAAGCTGTCGTTCGGGCGGTGCCGCGGCTCGCTGGAGCCGCACGGTATTTTCCTGCCAACCGACGGGCTGGCGAACCTTATATGGGCGCTGGTGACCCCACGGCTCGGAGGTAAGAAGGTGCTGTTCCAGATCCCACCTCGACAAACGAAGGAGGATGTCCTCTTTCTCAAGCAGCTGATCGTGGCCGGAAAATACCGCCCGGTCATCGATCGGCACTACCCGCTGGAGGACGTGGTCGAGGCGACGAGGTACGTCGAGACGGAGCAGAAAACAGGAAACGTCGTCCTGACCGTTAGCCAGCCGGTCGGGAAGTCGCGACAGTAGCGGGGACGTAGACCTTACCGCGATCGAGGTAGGCGGCAACGCGGTGCACCCTGTAGCTGGGCTCGCCGAACTTTTCCCGCGCTCCGGCGACGATGTCGGATTTGAGGAAGGCGTCGATCTGTTCGCGACGCTCCCAGAGGTAGTTGCCCCCGTACTCACGCGTCTCGGGGTCATAAATGAAGGCTTTGGAAATCAAACCCGGCATGTTGATGTAGAGAGCCCGGGCGCGGTTCTCCATGAGGGACGGGATCTTCGACCAGTCGGTGTCTTCGGGTAGCGTAAAACGCATGGTAAGCGTGAACATGGGTCCTCCTCCTTATTGTCGGACGATCGCCGGGGCGCGCCCGCGCAGCACGAACTTCTGGATTTTGCCGGTGGCGGTCTTCGGCAGCTCGTCCACGAAGTTGAACCATTGCGGGACTTTGAAGTGGGCGAGTTGCGCTCGCGCGAAGTCTCGAAGCTCGTGCTCGGTTGTCGTCTGACCGGACTTCAAGACCACGAATGCACACGGTGCCTCACCCCAGCGCTCGTGCGGCAGGCCGACCACCGCAACCTCCTGGACCGCCGGGTGACGCAGGAGGCACCCTTCGACCTCGACCGATGAAATATTCTCGCCGCCGCTGATGATGACGTCCTTGATTCGGTCGCGAATCTCGGCGTAACCATCGGGGTGAACGACGGCGGCGTCGCCGGTGTGGAACCAGCCGTTGCGGATCGCCCTGTCAGTGGCTTCGGGATCCCGGTAGTACCCCTCGAGGACGACATTGCCACGAACCACGATCTCACCGATCGCGCTGCCGTCGTGGGGCACTTCCTGACCGGTCTCGGTGTCCACCACGCGCAGCTCTCCGGAGGTGATCAGTTCCACCCCCTGGCGGGCTTTGATTGCCGCGCGTTCGGCTGGCGGCAGCGTGGCGTGCTCCGGCAGTGGATCGCAGACGGTGATGAAGGGTGAGGTCTCGGTGAGCCCATACACCTGGGTGACTTCCCAGCCCAGCTCGCCCTCGAGCCGCTCGATGGTGGCGGCGGCAGGCGGGGCCCCAGCGGTGACAACGTGCACGCCTCGCGGAACGTCGCCACGGAGGTCGGCCGGGGCATTGGCCAGGCTGATCAAGACCGTCGGCGCCGCGCACAGCCAGGTCACGCGCTGCTCACGGATCAGCCGGAAGACGGCCGCCGGCTCCGCTTTCGGAAGACAGATGTGGGTTGCACCCGCAGCGGTCACGATCCACACGAAGGTCCATCCGTTGGCGTGAAACATCGGCAGGGTCCACAGATATCGGTCGCCGATCCCGACTCGAAGGTGAATCATCGTCCCGATCGCGTTGAGGTACGCGTTGCGGTGGGTGATCATGACGCCCTTTGGTCGCGCCGTCGTGCCACTGGTGTAGTTGATGGTCAGCAGGTCGCTCTCGGCAATGTCGGGCCGCGTGACCTCAGGCGATTGCGCCCGAAGCGCGGTCTCGTAGTCGAGCCAACCTTCCCGCGTGCCGCTGAGCGCGACGAAATGCTCGACCATCGGTAGGCGGTCACGAATGCTGTCGACGCCCTCCAGGTAGTCCTCCCATGCGCAGACGACCGTCGCGCCGGAGTGCGCGATGATGTAGGCGAAATCGTCAAGCGATAGGCGGAAGTTGATCGGGACCAGGACCGCGCCAATCTGCGGCACGGCGTAGAAGGACTCGAGCTGCTGGTGGACATTGGGGGCGATGTAGGCGACCCGGTCGCCCTGGCGCACGCCCAGGCGCTGGAGCCCTGCCGACCAGCGGTCACAGCGCTCGAAGAACTGCTCGTAGGTGAGTCGGAGCTCGCCGTCGACGACCGCCTCGCGTTGCGGGTGCAACCGTCGAGTCCGTCGCATGAACTCGAGAGGCGTAAGCGGCGTCTCCATCGAGCCTTCCTCCTCCTGCTGCCCTGGTTTGCGCCGAGTTTAGTCCGGTCGGATGGCCGTGGCAAGACCATCGCGTCGAGAGGCAGAAACCAAATGGGGAGGAAGCGCGTTTGATCCTGGGTGGGCCCGCCGGCTCTTCGCTAGACTCGAACAACCGAGATGGACCAGATCACACCTACTCCAATCCTTGACCGGATCGGCTCGCCGGCCGACCTTCGCTCCCTGAGCGAGGCCGAACTGCGCACGCTCGCCGAGGAGATCCGCCAGTTCCTGGTCACGACGGTCTCCAAAACCGGTGGCCACCTGGGCCCCAACCTTGGTGTGGTCGAGCTCACCCTGGCGCTGCACCGCGTATTCGACAGCCCGAAGGACCGGATCCTCTGGGACACCGGGCACCAGGCATACGTGCACAAGCTCCTGACGCGCCCGCGCGATGGGTTTGCGCGGCTGCGCAAGCTGGGCGGCATGAGTGGCTACCCGAACCGTACCGAAAGCGAGCACGACTTCATCGAGAACAGCCATGCCTCGACGGGACTGAGCTACGCCTCGGGGATGGCCGAGGCTGCGCGCCGCCAGCCCGACGCGGGCCGGGTGATCGTGGTGGTCGGCGATGGCGCCTTGACCGGCGGCATGGCCTACGAGGCACTGAACAACATCGGCCATCGCAAGACCCCCGTGATCATCGTGGTCAACGACAACGGCCGCTCCTACGCCCCGACGGTCGGCGGACTGGCCCAACACCTGGCGCAACAGCTCACCGTCCTCAACCCCAGCTATCACCGGACCAAGAACCGCGTGGACCGGATCCTGCGCGGCGTGCCCGCCGGCGACAAGGCCATCGAAGCGGGCCGGCGCATCAAGGAAGGGCTGAAAGAGCTGGTCTCACCGCGCACCTTTTTTGAATATCTCGGCATCAAGTACTCCGGGCCGATCAACGGTCACAACATCGAAGACATCGAGCGCACGCTCCGCCAGGTGAGCCGCCTTGGCGAGCCGGCCGTGGTGCACGTCATCACGACCAAGGGCCGCGGCTACGGGCCGGCCGAGGAAGACGAGATCGACCATCTGCATGGGGTCAGCGCCTTCGAT
>DASWBA010000052.1:0-8110 GCA_036390825.1 Candidatus Dormiibacterota bacterium | reverse complement strand
GGACGCCTTGAAGCGGTGAAAGACCACCAGCGGCAGGTTCGAGAGCCACATCGATTCGGCATCGGTCGCCGTAAAGCCGTGAAGCGGACTCGACTCGTGCACGTAGAGGCCCTTGACGCCGGCCCCCGGCCACTGCAGTCGCCCCTTCCCCGCTTGCCCGTTCAGCGACACATAGCCGAGACCCAGGTGCGGAAGAATGCCGAGGTCTTTGGCGCCGCGCCCGTTGGGCCCGGTGGTGACGATCAAGCGGCGAACGCTGCCCTTGACTTTCCTGGCCAGCTTGGCCTGGAGGTCGACGGCAGCCTGCTTGTCGGCCTCGGTGGCGAGGATGGCGACGGCTTGTGCCTCGGCCGGGACGGCGTCGAGCGCCCGCTTGCCCTCGGCCACGCCGACCTTGAGGACATGGACGCCTTTGCGCTCGCTCTTGAACAGGCGCAAGTGCAGAACCGGGGCGGCGTCGATCACGCCTTGACCACCGAGCACGACCACGTGGTCGCAACGCTCGATGTCGGCGATCGGCAAGGCGATGTCATCCGGTTCGGCGTCGGCGACTGCGGTACTCCGGTGATCGAGGTGCGGCGACTGCAGCACCTCGCGGAATAGCCGGCGGAAGAGGAAGAGCTCCTCGTTGGTATCGGCGGGCGATGCCCAGCCCGCGACCTGGCTGCCCGCCCGCTTCAGCGCGTCGACGGCGAAGGCGATCGCTTCCTCGTAGGAGACCTCTTCGAGTAAGCCGTTGCGGCGTACCCGCGGCCGCTCCTGCCCCTGGCGCTGGAAATTCGGAAAGCTGAAGCGGCCGAAGTCGCAGAGCCAGCTGTCGTCCACAGCGACGTTCTCGCGTGACTGGAACCGGCCGATCCGGTTGCTCCGCGCATCGATCTGGATGTTGCAACCCATGCTGCAGCCCGGGCAGACGCTGGCGGTGCGGTCGAGGTCCCAGGGCCGGCTGAGGAAGCGATACCGGCGCGAGGTCAAGGCACCAACCGGGCAGATCTCCGTCCAGTTGCCCTGGTAATTCGACTGGGCCGGCTCGTCGTTGAAGGTGCCGATGATGGTATGCACCCCACGCTGGATCAACGCCAGCTCGCGCTCGCCGGAGATCTCCTCGCTGAAGCGCGTGCAGCGCCAGCAGAGGATGCAGCGCTCGCGGTCGAGGAGGATTTTGTCCGACAGCGGCACGGCCTTGTCGAAGTGCGCCTTGGGGAAATCGAATCGGCTGGCGCCGGGTCCATACTGGTAGGTCTGATCCTGCAGCGGACACTCCCCGCCCTTGTCGCAGATCGGGCAGTCGAGCGGGTGGTTGATCAGCAGGAGCCCGAGGACGTCCTTCTGATATTTTTCGACCTGCTCGCTGGTCGTCTTGACCACCATGCCTTCGGCGACGTAGACCGCGCAGGACGGCTGCAATTTCGGCATCTTCTCGACCTCGACCAGGCACATGCGGCAGACCGCGACCGGCGCCATCTTCGGATGCGAGCAGAAGATCGGGATGTCGATGCCGATCTTCTTGGCGGCGTCGAGGATCAGGGTGCCCTTCGGGACCGTCACCGATTGGCCGTTGATGCTGAGCGTGACCTGGTCCGTCTGCACCGCGGCCATTACGCGACGGCCTCTTCGACGGACTTCTTGAAGGGGCAGCCTTTCTCCGAGATGTGCTGCTGGAACTCATCGCGGAAGAACTTGATCACGCTGCGGGGGAACCAGGTCGAGGCATCACCCAGCGGGCAGAAGGAACGGCCGTCGATGCTGTACCCGATGTCGAGCAGCAAGTCGATGTCGGCCGGCTTCGCCTCACCAGCCTCCATGGCATCGAAGATGTTCGCCATCCAGAAGGTGCCCTCGCGGCAGGGTGTGCATTTGCCGCAACTCTCGTGGTGGAAGAACTTCACGTAACGGCGGGCCGCGTCGACCATGCAGGTGGTCTCATCCATGACTACCATCGCGCCAGCGCCCGCCAGTGAGCCCGCCTTCGCAATCGCATCGAAGTCCAGGCCGACATCAAGGTGCTCGGGCAGCAGCACCATCATCGAGGCGCCGCCCGGCTGGAAGGCCTTCAACTTGCGGTTCTTCCAGACGCCCCCGCCGTGCTCCTCGATCAGCTCGCGGATGGGCGTCCCGTTCTCCATCTCGTAGTTGCCCGGCCGGTTGACGTGCCCGCTCATGCACCACAACCGCGTCCCGGGCCCGGTCGGGGTGCCGATTGCCTTAAACCAGTCGGCCCCATTGAGGACGATGTGCGGCAGGTTGCTGACGGTTTCGACATTGTTGACGACCGTCGGCTTCCCGTAAAGACCCTTGATCGCGGGGAAGGGCGGTTTCAGGCGCGGCTCACCGCGGTAGCCCTCGAGTGAGGTGAGGAGCGCAGTTTCCTCGCCGCAGATGTAGGCGCCCGCGCCACGATGCAGGATGACATCGACGTCGTAGCCCTTGCCGAGAACGTTCTTCCCGATGTACCCCGCCTGGCGCGCCTCGGCGATGGCGGTCTCGAGCGCATCGTGTTGGGGCAGATACTCGCCCCGGATATAGATGAAGGCCAGGTTGCAACCAATCGCGTAGCTCGCGATCAGGATCCCCTCGAGCACCTGGTGCGGGCTGTTCTCGATCAGGTATCGGTCCTTGAAGCAGCCGGGCTCGCTCTCGTCGGCATTGCAGACGAGGTAGCGCGGGTAGACGCCCTTGGGCAGGAAGCTCCATTTGTTGCCGGTCGGGAAGCCGGCGCCCCCGCGGCCGCGCAAGCCGCTCTTCTTGACCAGCTCGACCAGGTCGTCCGGCTGCATCTCGAGCGCTTTCTTGAACCCGCCGTAGCCCCCGGTGCGCTCGTAGACCTTGAGCTGCGCGAGATTCTCAGTGGCAAAGTCCTTGGTCAGCAGGGGCTTGACCGCCATCAGTTCTCGCTCCTCGCCCGTTTGGGCGCGGCGGGCTTTCGTTTCGGTGGCTCAGCGGCAGGCGCGCCTGAGGCCCGGCCGGCGGGGACGGGCTGTCGCAACCGCTCGATGATGGTGTCGATCCGCTCCTCGGTCAAGTTCTCCTCGAAGCGATGATCGACCTGCATCATCGGAGCCCCGCCGCAGGCGCCCAGGCACTCGATGGTGGAGTGCCAGGTGATGGCCCCGTCCGAGGTGGTCTGTCCATCCCGGACGCCGAGCGCCCGCTGCAGGTAGGCCGCCATCTCGTCGGCGCCGCGCAACATGCAGGGCGCGTTGACGCAGATGACGACGTCGTGCCGGCCCTCGGGCTTGGTGAGAAACATGGAATAGAAGGATGCGGTCGCCTCGATCAGGGACGATGGAAGGCCGAGGTGCCCCGCGATCTCGGCCATCGCCTCCTTGCCGACGAACCCCTGCTCGTGCTGAACCGCCCAGAGCGCCGGGATGATGGCGGATTGCTTCGATGGGTATCGCTGCGCCAGGTCCTTGATTTGCGTGACCGTCGACTTGGCGAGCATCAGCGGTCGCAGTCCCCGAGGATGAAGTCGAGACTGCCCATGATCGCGATCACATCCGCGACCAGCACGCCTTGCACCAGTTTCCGCAGCGCCTGAAGATTGCAAAACGACGGCGGCCGCACCTTCATCCGATACGGCTTGTTGGTGCCATCGGACACGAGATAGAACCCGAGCTCGCCCCGCGGGCTCTCGACGAAGGCGTAGACATCGCCCACCGGACCTTTGAAGCCTTCGCTCACGAGGCGGAAGTGATGGATGACGGCCTCCATGCTCTTGCTCAGCTCCGCCCTGGGTGGCAGGGCGACCTTGCGGTCGGCGCTGATCCAGGGTCCGCCCGGCAAGTTGTCGACCGCCTGCTGCAGGATACGCAGGCTCTGGCGCATCTCGGCCACCCGCATCCGGTATCGGTCGTAGCAGTCACCATTCGCTCCAACCGGGACGTCGAAGTCGTAGTTCTCATAGCCGCAGTAGGGGAAAGCCTTTCGGACGTCGTAGTTCACCCCGGACGCGCGTAGCACGGGTCCGGTGACGCCGGCCTCGATTGCGTCCTGTGCCGAGATCACGCCGACCCCCTTCAGCCGCTGGTGCCAGATCGGGTTGTCGGTCAGCATCGATTCGAAGTCGTCGAGCCTGGCGGGCATCACATCGATGAACCGCTGCAGCTGGTCGAGCCAGCCGTCCGGCAGGTCCCACGCCACCCCGCCGACCCGGGTGAAGGAGGTCATCATCCGTACTCCCGAGTAGGCCTCGTTCAGATCAAGGGCAAGGTCGCGGTCGCGCCAGGCATAAAAGAACCCGGAGTAGACCCCCAGGTCGAGGCCGGTGGTGCCCAGCCAGAGCTCGTGACTGGCGACGCGGGCCAGCTCCATCATGATCACCCGGATCGCCTGCGCCCGCGGTGGCACATCGACCCCGATCAGCTTCTCGACCGCGCTGACGAACCCCACGTTGTTGATCGGCGGCGCGAGGTAGTCCATCCGGTCGCTAAAGGTAATGCCCTGGGTGTAAGTCTTGTCCTCGAACGACTTCTCGAACCCGGTGTGCAGATAGCCGATGTCCGCGTCGGCGTCGCGGACGATCTCGCCATCGAGCTTGAGCCGAACCCGCAGCACGCCGTGGGTGCTTGGGTGGTGCGGCCCCATGTTGAGCTCCATCCATTCCGTCGGCGGCTCGTGCTCCGGGCCGAAGGGCATCGGTTCCACTCCGGGACCGGATTGCTCCTGCGCGATGCGTGTCTCAGCCACGGATGGCGTCGGGCTCCAACCCTTCGAGTTTTTGATCGCTGAAGATCACCGGCTCGCCGAAGGAGACGTAATCCTTGCGCAGCGGAAATCCCTCCCAGCTTTGCGGCATCAGGATGCGGCGTAGGTCGGGGTGACCGTCGAACTTGATCCCGAGCAGGTCCCAGGTCTCGCGCTCGTGCCAATTGGAGGCGGGCCACACCGAGGTGAGGCTCGGGACGTGCGGGTCGGGCATGGTCGCGGTGGTCTTGAGTCGAATCCGGGTTTTGTCGGCCAGCGAGCGCACCTCCCAGACGATGGTGAACCGTGGGTCGCGCGCCGGCCAATCGACGGCCGTGGCATAGAGCAGGTAATCGAACCCTTCTTCATCTTTGAGGTAGCGCGCCACCTCGACGATGGACGACGGGTCGACGACTATGCTGAGGTCGCCGCGAAATTCAGAGCTCTCCTGCAGCGCCTGCTTGAAGCGGTCACCGAGGCGCTCGACGAGTGGGGCCATAGCGTTCACTGTCATCCAGCCGACCTTCCCGTTCCCTTCAGGACACGTTGGCGGTCAGGCCGACCGCTTGACGAGCGGCTCGCCGCGGATCTTGCGCTGCAGCTTGATGACCGCGTCCAGAAGGGCCTCCGGACGAGGCGGACAGCCCGGCAGATAGATGTCGACGGGAATGATCTTGTCCACGCTCTGCACGATCGCGTAATTGTTGAACATGCCCGCCGAGGAGGCGCAGGCGCCCATGGCGATCACCCATTTCGGCTCGGGCATCTGGTCATAAACCTGCCGGATGACGGGCACCATCTTGATGGCGACGCGGCCGGAGACGATCAGCAGGTCGGATTGCCGCGGTGATGCCCGGAAGAGCTCCGAGCCAAAGCGTGAGATGTCCTGCCGGGGCCCTACCGCGCCCATCATCTCGATGGCACAGCAGGCGAGGCCGAAGAGTGCCGGCCAGATCGCGCTCGAGCGGCCCCAGTTGATCACCTTGTCGATGGTGGTGGTAAGGACGTTTTCCCCCAACGCGTTGAGCGGCGTCGGTCCGGCGGCGCGGCCGGTCAGGAACGGTTTGTCGCGGAGCTTCAGTTCCCCCATTCCAGCGCTCCCTTTCGCCATACGTAGATCAGCGCGACCAGCAGAACGGCGGCGAAGATCGCCATCTCGGCGACGCCGAACCAACCGAGCCCCTTGACGTTGACCGCCCACGGATAGATGAAGATTGCTTCGACATCAAAGATGATGAACAGCATCGCCGTGAGGTAGTAGCCGACGGCAAATCGGCGGCGGGCGGCGGTGCGGGGCACGATGCCCGACTCATAGGGCAGATCCTTGGCCGCGGAGTGCAGATGGCCCGCGAGCCAGGGTGGGAAAAACAGGGCGATGAGACCAAAGACAAAGACCGCGATAAGAAAAATGAGCAAGGGAAAGTAGTCGCTCAGCACGGTACGCGGCTAAGTCTAACAAAGCGGTTTCTGAATACGGACCGCAGATCGAGCACTGCCGGGCCGAATCAGGTCAGCGCCCTATGGCCGCAGGTCTTCTAGTTCCCAGAGCGCGCCCGGATGATGGGCGGGCGGGAAGCGGCCGTCGGGATTCTCTTCGAGAAACTGGCGAGAGTGCTTGCGGAAGCGACAAACCGTGCACATGTACTGGCCGGGCAGCGGAATCGGATCGCCCGGCTTGAACCGGTCGCCGATCCGAACACCCTTGCCGGGCTCCAGCCTTGGCGCCGCCTCGCCTGGTGACCAGGCGCCGCTCTCGACCCGTGGCCGAGGTGGCACGCCGCCATTGGCATCCGGTTTGACCGCGGGCTCGGAGTGTGCCCTCGGGAAAAACGGGACCGGCGCCATCTCGGGGCGGCGCGGGTCGCGGGTCCAACCAAGGGCGTTGACCTCGTTGATCGACCGCTTGAGGTACACCGCCTCCTTGACCTCGCTGACATCGACGATCTCCTCGAACGGAATGTAGAGATCGGGCTGGCCGGGGTCGACGACTCGCATGTAGGGTTCCCTGGAAACGAAGATGGCTTGCGCAGACTGCGGCGGCCCCTCGAAGATCTCGCGGACGGTGCCCAGATGGCCGTCGCGGGTGTCCACCGCGTAGCCGACCTTCACCACCCACTGGACTACAGGCACGATGCGACTCCTACGACCATGGAATGGCGCGTATTCTAAGTCACGTGGGCGACGAGAGGTTCGGGCCCAACACCGCCGAGGTCGAGGCGTTCCTCGACCGGCTCCGCCGGATGACCCCCGACGAGTGGGATCGAGTGACGAACGCAGCTCCGGCTTTGGGTGCAATCCCTGATCTCGAGGTCACCCAGTCGCCCGAATATTTCAAGGCGCTGGAGGCCGCCACCCGGGTCGCCAAGAGCCAGGTGTTCCCGGGATCGGAGTCGGCATTCTTTGACGCGATGCGCAACGCCCAACTGGTCGCCGATGCCAGCGCCTTCCAACCCTCCACCCGACCAGAGCCCGCTGGCTCGGCGGTGGTGGATGAACGGCTGCCTCCCGATGCCGAGGCCGATGCGATCATCCGGATCATGTCGACCGCCTACGAAGAGGAATCCTGGCGCCGCGTGATGAATGCCTGCATGGTGGCCGCCGGCGCGCTCGTCGTGCGCACCGCCTTGCCGGCTGGGGACTTCAAGATCCTTTTCGCGCCGTTCTCGGTACGTTGACGGCGCAGCTAAGAGACCAAGACGTCGGTGCTCGAGAACGGGCCAGCAGTTGCAGATGTACTGCCGCTCGCGGTCAGTTGGTACGGCGTTAGCGAGGCCTTGTCGATCGCACAACCGGCAAACGTGGCTACGCCGTTTGCGACGGTGATCGGGTCGGTCGTGCACGTGAGAGTCGAGGACGGATCACCACCAGTACGGTCCAGGGTCACCACGGTCGAGTTGTCCGTGGTGACGACGTTGCCGCTGGCGTCTTCCACCGATACGACAGGTTGCTGGAGGAATGCTGCGCCTGCAGTTGCGCTGCCGCTCGGCTGCACAGTGAAGGCCAACTGCGTGGCCGGGCCCGGCTGGACCGCGAAGCTGCTACTGATCGCCGAGGTTAGAGTGGGACTGCTCGTCGCTGTCAAGCTGTAGCTCCCGGTCTTGTTCACGCTCAGGTTGCCAAAACTCGCGACCCCGTTGGCCGCCGTCTGGGTGGTCGTACCGGAGAGAGTTGCCCCGTTCGCGCTGGTCAGAGCGACCGTCACCTGGGTGGCGCTATCGCCCGTCACCACGTTATTCAGGTTGTCCTCAATCGTGACTTCGATTGCGGGTGTCATCGTTGCGCCGGCCGCCGGCGTTGCGGGCGGTTGCACCGTAAAGGCCAACTGTGTCGCAGAGCCCGGCTGGATCGCGAAGGTGCTGCTGATCGCCGAGGCGAGAGCCGGGCTGCTCGTCGCTGTCAGGCTGTAGCTGCCAGTCTTGTTCAC
>DASWBA010000051.1:0-2106 GCA_036390825.1 Candidatus Dormiibacterota bacterium | reverse complement strand
AGTAGAGCATCTCCACGCCCCAGACCGGATGGCAGGCATCGACGAAATACCGGCTGTTCCGTTTTTAAGTGCGAGCCTGCGGGATTATTCGCCTTTTTGCCGGAGCCAGTCCTTTGGTTTATCATCGGATCGTCTTCCCCTCGGAGGCTGCACCGACGATTTCCGGCCTTGAGCAAGGGCATTGAACCAGGAGGAACCATGGCCACCGTCACCATCGACGTCGATCTTCCACCGGGCGTGGAGATCACGGCTTACGAACGCGTCCCGGACGGCCATGGCTTCGAGGTCAGTTGGCCCTTGCCCCAGCGGTGCTGCTGTGAACGCTGTGGCCATGAGGACCAGGCCTCCATCGAGTTCAAGACCACACCCCAAGCCATCCGCGATCTCGACCTCTGGGGCCAGCCCTGCTTCTGGATCTACCAGGCCCCCTTCCACCGCTGTGCCCGCTGCGATTACCGCCAGCACCTCATCTCCCCTTTCAAGCGCAAGGACGTCGCCTACACCTACCGCTTCGAGCAATTCGTGCTCCGCTCATTGATCGGCAGCACGGCGGAGGATGTCGCTCGACGCCTGGGGATCTCCGCCGAGACCGTGGAACACATCGTCGAGTATCAGTTGACCGAAGCGCGGACGATCGATCCTCGGCGCGTGATCACCGACATCGGCCTGGACGAACTGAGCCTGAAGAAGCGGCACCGACTCTACGTGACGTTGCTGACCGACCTGAGCGATCCGGAGCGGCCCCGGATCTTGGCCGTGGCGAAAGGCAGGGACACGGCCGCGGCCCAGAAGTGCTTGGATCTCCTCTCGGAGGAGCAACGCCAGCAGGTCCGGACCCACCGGGTCGACATGGGGTCGGCCTATCCGGCGGCGTGCGCCGCGCGGCTGAAGCACAGCCGCGCCGTAACCGACCGGTTCCATGTGGCCAAGAAGTTCAACGAAGTGATCGATGCCCTGCGAAAAAAAATAACGCGTGAGTACAAGGCGAAGTTGACCAAGGCCGAGCGGAAGGCGTTTCGCTCGCAGATGTGGGCGTTCCGCCGTGATCCGGCGAGCTTGACGGCCGAGGAGCAAAAGGCGTTGGCGGGCCTGTTCGAGGTGGTCCCGAAGCTGAAGGAGTTGTACCGTGTGCGTCTCCGGTTCAAGGCGATCTTCGATACGGCGCGCGACCGCACCACCGCCGCGCGTTGGTTGCGGGAACTCCGCCGTGAGGCCGAACGCCTCGGGCTGGAGATCGGTTCGTTCTTTGCGACCTACGACCGGTGGAAGACGGAGATCCTGAACTATTTCGATGCGCGTCAGACGAGTGCGGCGGTGGAGGGGATCAACAACAAGGCGCGGGTGATCACCAAGCGGACGTACGGCTTGAAGTCAGCCGAGAGCCTGTGGAATCGCCTGATCCTGGACCTGAATCGGGCGTCGGAAGCGATCGGCTGGACGATCGAGCAGATCCGCCGGACCGCCCAGGGCCTGAAGGTGCTTTTTGACTCGTCTTGCACTTAAAAACGGAAGAGCCATCAGACCACATTTGCTGGTGCACTCCGTGACGCTTGCTCTCGGCCCGCTCCAGCGCCTCCCGCAGGGCGACGACGGGGGCCCCGTCTTGGTCGTCATCCGCAGCAATCTCAACCGTCACCTTGCCGCGCGACGTGCGGTATTCGACCCGCTGCGGGCGCTGCCGTCGGGTGCGATGGCGCACCTCGTCGCGGGTCAGCTCACCCCGGATGGCGCGCGCGGCCAGCTCGTCGCGCGTAGCCGGTTCCTCGACCTTGGCCAGCTCGTGCCCAATCGTGGGCGGTACACGTCCTGAATCGACCTCGGCCTGGATCGTGGGCGGCAGCGTCAGCAGCGACAGCGCCCGGCTGATCGTCGGTTGCGCCAGGTGGAGCCGCTCGGCCAGTTCCCCCTGTGTCCAGCCGCGTCGGTTCATTAGCGCCTCGAAAGCGCGTGCCTGCTCGATAGGCTTCAGATCGTCGCGCAGGCAGTTCTCGACCAGCTGATCCTCGAGGACTTCGTCGGGTGTCGGGACGCCCTGGGCCTCTACGGCGGCGATTGTTGTCAGGTCGGCTAGGGCCGCGGCCCGCCAGCGCCGCTCGCCCGCGATGA
>DASWBA010000050.1:0-3688 GCA_036390825.1 Candidatus Dormiibacterota bacterium | reverse complement strand
GAGGGCGACGCCGCGGACGGCCGTGCCAGGTCTGCTGGCCGGCGCGCGCCGGTCGTGGTCCGCGAGCGGCCACAGCCGGCGGCTCTACGAGAGAGGCGGCGACGTAGCGCCAGTCACCCTCGCTCAGCAGGTGCGCCACGTCGAGTTCGGGAAGGGCCGGAGCACCCTGACGGCGAAGCGTCCGCCAGGCGGATTCATCCTCGGGAGTCAAAAAGGTCAGCGCGCGACCCTTGACGCCCATCCTGGCCGTGCGCCCAACGCGGTGGGTCAGCCACTGTGGTGAATCGGGCAGGTCGTAGTTGATCACAAGGTCGACGTGACTGATGTCGAGGCCGCGGGCCGCGACGTTGGTCGCCACCAGCACGTTGGTCCGCAACCCGCGAAATGCATCCATGGTTCGATCGCGGACATTCTGCGAGAGATTGCCCTGGAGGTCGGCACTGTCGAGGCCGAGGTTGCGAAGATCCCGGCTGAGCTTACGCACGCCATGCTTGGTGCGGCCGAAGACGATCGCCGATCCCTTGTGATTGCGCAGCAACCGGCTCAGGGTTCGAAGCTTCTCGGGCCGGCTGACGCGCAGCAAACCGTGTTCGAGGGTCTCCTCGGCATCACTGGCGACGACGACCCGAACGGGATCGTCGAGGTGACGGGTGATCATCCGGCTGACCCACTCGGGCATGGTCGCCGAAGCCAACACGATCTGGGGTTGATAGGTCATTTCGATGATGCGTTCGACATCCGGTGCGAACCCGGCATCGAGCATCTCGTCGCCCTCGTCGAGGACGAGAAGCTGTACCCGGCTCAACGCCAGGCGGCGCCGGGAGACCATGTCGAGGATGCGGCCGGGGGTGCCAATAACGACGTCGACCCCCTGGCGTAGCGCCAGCTCCTGGGCGCCGTAGCCGACGCCACCGTAGACCAGGGCGGACTTGAGGCCGGTCTTGAGCGACTGGAAGACACGATCTACCTGGATGGCGAGTTCGCGGGTCGGGGTGACGACCAGGGCGCGCGGTCCCGGTCCGTCGACGGCAAACAGCCGCTCGACGAGCGGCAGCATGAAGGCGAGCGTCTTGCCAGATCCGGTCGGCGCCTGGATGACGACATCACGGGCGGCCAGCATCGGAGGGATGGCCTCCACCTGAACCGGGACAGGGCTTTCGATCGAGTTGCGCGAAAGTGCGCTCAGTAAACGGGCATTTACGCCCAGGTCAGCAAACGTCGTGGCCAAGAGGGTACTCCTCGGTCCCCTCTACCTTTCTTTAATGACCGCGGTCTGCAGGACACCGTACTTTGACGGGGAGGAGAACCGAGAGCGGGTGACCCAAAATATGGGGGTCGCGTGGAAGTGTACCACCTTTGGCACAAACCTAAACCCGTCCATGGGGCACACCGTGCTTAGTACCCCCAGGCGGAATCGAACCGCCGTTCCGGCCTTGAAAGGGCCGTGTCCTAGCCGCTAGACGATGGGGGCACGACGCGGAATCATGCTAGCAAGGCCAATCCGATGGGAGAGCCGGCTACTCCCGCCAGCGCGTCTTGAGTTGCTCGTACCCCAGCGCCGTGAGGGTTTCGGCCATGTAGGCGGCGTTTCGGCCCTGCGACCAGGTCACGACCAGGGCGCGGGTGGCAAGAGAGAGCGCTTCGTAGATGCTGAAGCGGCGGCCATCGTAGTCGGGACGCACGGACAGATAGGCGTCAAGGAATAGCTTCCGCGCTTCCCTGGCCTGAGCCGTGTCGGACCAGTCCTTCGGCGATGCCGGCCACAGGTGGCCGCAGTATTTTCCGAGGTCAAAGCTCGGCTCGGCCTGAACGAAATACTCGACGTCGATCATGCCGTAGCCCTGGCCGTCCCAGAGGAACTGGTTGTATTTGTAGTCGCCATGAGAGGGGACGGGCGCCTCCCGAGGCAATCGCTGTTCTTTCGCGGTGATTTGCTTCAGAAGATCGCGCAGCAACATGTAAACACGAGGAGCCGACAGCTTGAATTCCTCGAGGCGGTTGTAGATGCGATCAATCTCCACCTCGGCTGTGTGAGGTTCCCCGACCTGGATCCCGGAGGCATGGATATGGCCGATCATCCGACCAGCGACCTCGCACTGGTTGAGGAAGATCTCTGAGTGGCGGTCGCCCTTAACCTCCTCCCCGGGCAGCGCGGACTGCAACAACAGTGCATCGTTCGGGTAGTAGGCGAGGGGCTCGGCAATAACCAGGTCGCCGTTCGCACGAGCCGGCAACGCCCAAAGCGCACGCATGACATCAAATGTCATTGCACCCCGGCGGCTGTGCTGGACCTTTCCGTAAATGGTGAGCGGCTCCGCTTCTCCGATGTCGGCTTCGTACCGAAGGATGCAAGAGATTTCAGGCAAGTATTTGACGCGCGTACTGGCGATTGATCGGATCACAGCATCCGGTCGCATCTTCTTGAAATGCTCGATGAGCAGCGGCTCGACGGAGACAGGGATCGAGACTTTGCCTAACCTCGGGAAAACCGGATCGGTGGGCCAAAAGAACAGGAACAGATTCAGGTCCGGAAAAAAACGCGCATAGCCGTTGGGATCGAGAGGATTTCCGTTCTGGCTCTCGAGAAGGCGCTGAAGTCGCAACTGATAGGCCTGGCAGTCCTCGTCTGCGAAAAAGGCCTTCGTCCAAAACAGCGCACGCGCCTCGGTGCCGCCGGGCATTTCCAGCTCGGCCTCGTAGACATTCCAGAGCACCTTCGGCGCTTCGAAGCGGCGCCCTTGCTTGGTCCTGACCTTCTTGACCTGGACTGACGGTAAGACCGGCGCGAAGACTTGCTCCGTCAGGAATGTCGTCATCGCCTCCGGCTCGGAGACCGCCTTGATCGTGGAGTAACTGACGCTCATCGGGGCAAAGCCAGCTTAGGACATCCTTCTCGGAGCGCTCCGCGAAGAAAAGCCGCCGGGCTTCGAACAGACCCGGCGGCTTGCCCTGTCGCTTTTACCGAAGCCAACGACCGAAGAGTTCGCGCCGCTTCAACCAGGCCGCTGCGACCAGCCCGAGCAGTCCGAGTGCAAAGCCATCCAGTGCAAGTGGCGTCTTGCTCGCCTGCTGGCTTAGCCCCTGGCCCGTATTCGCAAGCGTCGCGGCCTGCCCTGCAGCAGCGCCTGCTCCGCCAGCGCCCGCCGATGTGGTTGTTTCAGTGGCGGTCGTAGCGCCGTTAGCGCTGCCGCTGCTCCCGGCTGCGGCCGAGGTCGAGGTCTCGGTTACGGTCGCGGCGCCATTGCCACTTCCATTACTCCCGGCCGCGCCGGAGGTCGAGGTCTCGGTTACGGTCGCGGCGCCATTGCCACTCCCATTACTCCCGGCCGCGCCGGAGGTCGAGGTCTCGGGTACGGTCGCGGCGCCATTGCCACTGCCACTACTCCCGGCTGCGGCCGAGGTCGACGTTTCTGTCGCCGTTGTGGCTCCATTGGCGCTACCGTTGCTCCCCTGCGCAATGCTGGTTTCACTAGCACCGGCCTGCGACCCAGCTCCCGAGCCGTTGCTGCCGGCTCCTGCCGAGGTCGAGGTCTCGGTGGCCGTGGTGGCACCGTTGGTGCTGCCGTTGCCACTGCCCTGCGCCGCACTGGTGGCGCTGGGACCCGCGGCCGTGCCGGCCGCCGAGCCGTGCCCACTCCCCTGCGCTGCACTGGTGGCGCTGGGACCCGCGGCGGTGCCGGCCGCCGAG
>DASWBA010000049.1:0-1755 GCA_036390825.1 Candidatus Dormiibacterota bacterium | reverse complement strand
TGCGACGGCTAGCGACTCCGCCCGATCGGTTCAAGCGTATGCGTACACCGTCGGGAGTGACGTGGTCTTTCAGTCGGGTAAATACGAGCCCGAGAGCGAATCGGGGAAGCGCATGCTGGCCCATGAGCTCACGCACGTGGTCCAGCAGCGCTCTGGACCGGTGGCGGGAACCCCCGCTCCGGGCGGTATCCAGATCAGCCATCCATCGGATCGCTTCGAGCAGGCGGCCGAGAGTAGCGCGGACCGCGTGATGTCGTCCGCCCCCGGCGCGCCGGCATCGGTGGCGGCAGCTCCGGCCTCGGTTCAGCGCGAGGGCGAGGAAGAAGAAGAGGTACAGGGTACGTTCGTCCAGCGCGAAGCCGAGGACGAAGAAGAGGTCCAGGGCATGTTCGTCCAGCGCGAAGGCGAGGAAGAGGAAGAGGCATTGCAGGGGACCTTCGTGCAGCGTGAAGCTGCGGAAGAGGAAGACACCGAAGAGGCGTAATCGCCAACCACGTGAGAGCGGCCCACACACGACCCCGGCCGGGAGTCGGTGCCACTCGTTGGCGGCGCTGGTTGCGTCTAGCGGTTGGTCAGAAGCTGGTAGTAAGGACCGAACTCGGACTCCACCGTGAGCAGACCCATCTTCAGGTACTCGCGCTGGGTGGCTCGAATCAGGTCGGCCATCGACATAGCCCGTTGGTCTTCCGCCGCCGCATAGGCAGCCGCGACGGCGATGTTCCGGATGGCGCCGCCCGAGAGTTTGAAAGCGCGGGCGAGGAAGTCCAGGTCGAGGTCGGCCTCGCGTGGCATGGTCGTCCCCAGGCTTCGCTCCCAGAGCCGCCGTCGGTATTCCTCTTCCGGCTCGGGGAAATCGACCAGGGCATCCAGCCGCCGGGTAAACGCCTCGTCGAGATTCGCCCGCAAGTTGGTCGCGAGGATAGCGATCCCCTCAAAGAGCTCCATCCGCTGTAAGAGGTAGGCGACTTCGACGTTGGCGTAGCGATCGTGGGCATCACTGACTTCTGATCGCTTGCCGAAGAGGGCGTCCGCTTCGTCGAACAGGATGACCCCGTTGACGCGCTCGGCTTCGGCGAAGATGCGATCGAGGTTCTTTTCCGTTTCGCCAACATACTTGTCGACAACCGTGGCCAGGTCGACCGTATAGAGATCGAGGCCCAGCTCGCTGGCAAGGACTTCGGCGGCCATCGTTTTACCGGTGCCCGATGGACCGGCAAAGAGGGCGGTGAGTCCTCGGCGGCGGGCCGAGGGTCCGCCCATCTTCCAGACATCGAGCACCTGCTCGCGGTAGCGCGCCCGGGTGAGCAGTTCCTTCAGTTGCGCCATCGTGTCCGGTGGCAGGACGAGATCGGTGAAGCCGACCGCGGGCTGGATGCGTCTCGCCAGCCGCTCCAACCCCGCCGCATTCTGCGCGCGTGCGCCGGCCTTCAGCTCGGCTTCATCCAGCGGGACCTCACGAGCGTGGGCCTCCATTCGGGCGGCTCGCGCCGCGCGGTGCACCTGGTCGGCCGTCAGCCGGAACTGGGCCATCGTGCCGG
Organism: Candidatus Dormiibacterota bacterium; assembly: GCA_036390825.1. Lineage (GTDB taxonomy): Bacteria > Chloroflexota > Dormibacteria > CF-121 > CF-121 > CF-13. The sequence goes on along the minus strand of DASWBA010000049.1, from coordinate 217 downwards.
CGAGGTCGAGGCCGGGCGGCGTATCGCCGTTGAGATTCCGCCGCCACAGCTCGGCCCGCTGCAGCGCATCCGGCACAGGCGCCTCGCAGATAAACGGAACGTCGCGCGCCCAGGCCGGGTCCCAGCTGCGAGAACCGACCAGCACAATCAGCGCCGGCATTTCCGAGAAGGCGCGAACCGCCGGCAGCCCTTTCGCGAACAGCACCTCCACCGGCCC
>DASWBA010000048.1:0-8292 GCA_036390825.1 Candidatus Dormiibacterota bacterium | reverse complement strand
CCCGCCGGGACGGTGGCGCTCGCCGAGGTGCCCGCCGTCGAGGTGCCGCACGCCGCGGCGACGATCGCGATCGCGCCGAGGCACGCAAGCAGAGAAAGCGATCTGAGTTTGCCCAATTGTGTTTCCCCTCCTGATGTTCTTGTGCTAGTGGGAACCATCATTCTGGGGGCTCGGGCATGGAATCCGCAAGCGGGAACCCGGTTTTCGCAGAAACTTCTAACACTCTCTAACGAGCGGGGGACGCGACAACGAAGACATGGATTGAGGGTCCGAACGTCTGCGCCGCCCGGACCCCCACCGCCATCAGCGAGCCCCGGTTATAAGCGGCCCCGGTGTGGAAAGGCCGCGTGATAGTGGAAAGGCGAGCGAATCAATAGCGGCGCCAGCCTCGGGCGAAACTTCCGCCCGCCACCAGGCTGAACAATAGGACGACGATGGCTGCGCCGAGGATTGCCGAGAGCACCGGGATCCCGCCAAGCGACAACTCGGGGGCGAGGACAACGTGGAGCACGTCGACCATCAACCAGGCCCCCACCAGCCCGGCCACGATAGCACCGATCAGCCCGCCCGGCATGCCCCGACCCACCAGGCGCTCCCCGATCAAGCCGGCAACCGCTCCCACCAGGAGCAGGACGAGCAGATGCGTTATTGTCATATCAAGCCTCCAAATATGATCTAGTTCCGCTATCACCTATCATAGGCGTACAACGGCGCGGTTGACAAGCGTGTAGAGTCGGCACTGGAGGGGACCTGTGGCTTCGAATCAGAACCGACGACCGTTGTTTCCAGCGCCCCCGAAGGCGCCGGCGTCCGGCGGAGGGCCGAAGCCGACGCCCTTCTGGCGCAACCGCGGTTTCTGGATCTACCTGTTGGTCTTGCTGGCGCTCAATTACCTGATCACGTTCGTCTTCATGAGCGGCCCAGCCCGGATCACGGTCCCCTACACGACCTTCATCACACAGGTGAATGTTGACAACGTCAAGGACATCACCGCGCAGTCGAACTCGATCCAGGGTGACTTCAAGAAATCCGTGACCTACGGGACGGCGAGCGGCACGCTGTTTCAGACCGAGCGTCCGGTCTTCGCCACCGACAACCTCGAGACCCTGCTCGAGCAGCACAACGTCCCGATTAGCGCGACGCCCCCCGGCACCGGCGGATCGCCTTTACTCAACCTGCTGCTGAGCTTCGGGCCGGCCCTGCTGCTGATCGGCGGCTTCCTCTACTTGAGCCGGCGGACGGCCGGGGGTGCGGGCGGCATCCTCGGCGCCTTCGGCCAGAGTCGAGCCACGCTCTACACACCAGACTCGGGGACAAAGATCACGTTCAACGACGTGGCCGGGATCGACGAGGCTAAGCAGGACCTTGCCGAGGTCGTCGACTTCTTAAAGACTCCGGAGAAATATCAAAAGCTCGGCGCGCAGATTCCGCACGGCGTGCTGCTGGTGGGCCCACCCGGCACTGGGAAGACACTGCTGGCGCGCGCCGTGGCCGGTGAATCGAACCGGCCCTTCTTCAGCCTCTCTGCCTCGGAGTTCGTCGAAGCCATCGTCGGCGTGGGCGCGTCACGCGTTCGCGATCTCTTCGCCAAGGCGAAGGCGGCTGCGCCCAGCATCATCTTCATCGACGAGCTGGACGCCATCGGCCGCTCGCGCGCATCATCCACAACTTTCGGCGCCAACGACGAACGGGAGCAAACCCTGAACCAGATCCTGACCGAGATGGACGGCTTCACGCCCAACCAGAACGTCGTCGTCCTGGCCGCCACCAACCGGCCGGAGGTGCTCGACCCGGCGCTGTTGCGGCCCGGCCGGTTCGATCGGCGGGTCACGGTGTCTCCCCCAGACAAGGCGGGACGCGAGGCGATCCTGCGGATCCATACCCGGAATGTCAAGGTTGCGCCCAACGTCGACCTCGGCGACATCGCGGGCGCCACCGCCGGGTTCGTAGGGGCCGACCTGCGTAACATCGTCAACGAGGGGGCTCTGATCGCCGCGCGGAAAGGCGAGGAGATGGTCACGCGCGCCGACTTCGACGAAGCGATCGAGCGATCCGTGCTGGGCTTGCGCCGGCCGATCGTGCTGGGGGCAGACGAAAGACGACTGATCGCCTATCACGAGTCGGGCCACGCGCTCATGGGACTCCTGATTCCAGGCGCGGATCCGGTGAAAAAGCTCACGATCGTCCCGCGCGGTCTGTCACTGGGGTCGACCTACAGCCAGCCGATCGACGATCGATACAACTATCCGGAGGCCTACTTGCGCGGGCGTATTTCGCTGGCGCTCGGCGGCCGGGCTGCCGAAGAGGTCGCCTACGGCGCCGTCACGACGGGGGCCGAGAGCGACCTGCAGCAGGTGAACCAGGTGGCCCGCTCGATGGTCGCACGCTTCGGCATGTCGCCGAAGATCGGGCCGATCAATCTGACCCAACCGGGGGATGGCGCGGCATCGGAGCACTTCAGCGAGGAGACCGCCAGGTTGCTCGATGAAGAAGTCCGCCGCATCGTCGAGGAGTGCCACCGGGAGGCGGTGCGACTCCTCAACGAGAACCGCGACCGCCTCGATCGCCTGGCCGCGGCGGTGCTGCAGAAGGACACCCTCGACCAGGACGAGATCTACGACATCGTCGGGATCAGCCGTCCGGCATCCACTCGTCCCGTGATCGCACCACCGCTGCCCGCGAATGGGTCGTCTAAAAGGGACGGCGACCTGGCTCGGGACGAGGTCGGCTCCGAGATACAGCGCTAGGCGATCAGGGCCCGCAGCAGCGATTCGGTCTCGTCGGACGGCCCGACGCCCAACTCCTCGGTAAGGCGCCGCTTACAGTCCTGGTAGACCCGCACCGCCTCGGCCCGGTCTCCGCGTTTGACGAGGACCTGCATCAGGCGGCGATAACCGGACTCGCGAAACGGTTCGAGCTCGACGGCGGCGCGCGCCTGGTCCTGGGCGAGGGCGAGCTCACCGTTCCACACCAGGGCCTCGACCCGGCAATCGAGCGCGCGAACCAGGATGTCGTGCAGGCGCTCGCGGCGCGTCATTACCCACGCTGCATCCTCGCCAGTGAGAAATGGGCGCCGGGCAATGGTGGTGGCGATCAGCGACGGACCATAGGCGGCTTCCGGCTGACCCGCCTGCACGGCGCCCTCGGCCTGGTGCAGCGCATCGGCCGCGGCTTCGAGGTCGATCCAGGGGTCGGCCGGCGGCCGGAACTGGTAACAGCGAAAAGCATTGGCGATGATCCGGTCGCGATCGAGGCCGATCGTGCCAAGCTTCTGGCGCAGCTTGCTGATTACGGCGCTGAGCGCCACTGGCCACGACAGGGGAAGGGCATCCGGCCAGAGCAGCTCGGCGAGCTCCGACTGGGTCACCGCACGCTCCCGCTCCGCCACCAGGTAAACCAGGGCCAGGCGTCCCTGGCGCCCGGTGAGCTCGGCTTCGCGGAGCAACTGGTCTCCGTACTCGACGGCCACCTCGCCAGCCAGGTAGATGCGCAGCATTGATCCTCCAAACATTCGCCAAAGGTGTCGAGCCATGATCTTAGAGACCCGGGTCGAACGCTTTGAGGAGGTGCGGAATGCAAAAACGCGTCGAGTGCGAGTGCGGCTGGTCGCTCCAGACGGACGACGAGGCGAAGCTGGTGGCCGGAGTCCAGCAGCACGCCAAGCAGATCCACAACATGGAGGGCGTCACCAAAGACCAGGTGCTTGCCCAGGCCAGGCCGGCTTAAACCATTAACACGAGGAGAAGACATGAAATATCTCTACTTGCTCTACGCCGACGAATCGAAGATGCCCGCCCCCGATAGCCCGCAGATGCAGCAGCAAGAGGCCGCCTTCGGCAAGTACTACGAGGAACTATCCGGGAAGGGCATGTTCAAGGCCGGCGACCCGGTCCAGCCGTCGAAGACGGCCACGACCGTGCGCGTGCGCAACGGATCGACCAAGACCGCCTCAGGACCGGCCACGACTGGCACCGAGCAGATCATCGGCTTCTACGTGATCGAGGCCAAGAGCCAGGACGAGGCGATCGCCTACGCGGCCAAGGTGCCGTCGGCGGCCGTCGGCTCGATCGAAGTTCGTCCCATCATCAGCTCGTCCTAAACGTTGCGCGGTGGGAGGGTCAGTGCGAGACCGACTGACCTTCCCGCAACCTGAACGCGTCCATGCAGCCGGCGCTGCAGAAGTAGTAGGTCGTGTCGCCCACCACCATCGTATGCATCGCGCCCTTGACCTCGACGCTCATGCCGCAGATCGGATCGATCGCCGTCGCCGGCAGGGCAATCGTGTAGCTGGGCTGATGCGCCTGGCGTTCGGCGACAATCTCGGCGAGCACCGCGAGTGCGATCTCCTCCTGCGAACCGCCCACCGAGCTGTCCGCGGCACGACGAACCCGGTCCAGGCCCTGGGTGCCGCGGTCGCGGAGCACGGCGAGAACGGTGGCCGCCCGCTTGCGGCTTGCGACCAGACCGATGTACGCGACGTCGTAGGGCAAGAGCGCCTCGATCGCCTCCTCGTCGTAGTGGCCCATCGTCGCGACGACCGCCCAGGTGGTCGCACCAAGTCGCGCGGGCACGAGGTCGAGCGAGCCGATGACATGGTCCGCCTCCGGAAACTCCAATGCGACCGCTCCCGGGTGCACCGCGCATGTTTCGTAGCCGATGGTGGCGCCCAACCTGATCAGGGTGTGCGCCGCCGGTGTGTCGCCGATCACCAGCAGCAGCGGGCGCGGCAGATGGGGGTCGATGAAGACGTCCAGCGAGCCGGCGCTCGGGCAGGTACTCACGTGCGCGACGACGCCCGGCTCATGCTCGGGTGCCATGTCCGGCGCGATCTTGACCAGTCTTGGCTGGCCATCCCCCATCGCGTGTAGGGCCTCGCGCCGCACCAGCGATTCCGAGCAACTGCCGCCGATCCAGCCCCAGAGCGTCCCATCGGCCGCGATCAGCGCCTTGTCGCCCGGGCGGGCGGAGGTCGGCGGATCGACGCGAACCACGGTCGCGACCACGAAGGTCTCGCCGCGTTCCCGCAGCCCCGCCGCCCGGTCCAGGACATCATCCGCGAGTGACATCGTTTATTCGGCCGCACCCTTCTCGTTCAATGCGGCCCACACCTTGTCGGACGTGACTGGCATATCGATGTTCCTGATGCCCAGGTGTCCAACGGCATCGATGACGGCGTTGACGAAAGCTGCCGGCGAGCCGACGGTCGCCGACTCACCGACGCCTTTGGCGCCGATCGGGTGGTGGGGCGACGGAGTGACCGTCTCGCCCATCTCGAACTTCGGCGTCTCCCAACTCGTGGGCAGCAGGTAGTCGGTGAAGTTCGACCCGATGCAGTTGCCCTCCTCGTCGAAGGTGATCAATTCCATGAAGGCGATACCGAAGCCCTCGGTGAGACCGCCATGGATCTGGCCCTCGACGATCATCGGGTTGATGCGCACGCCGCAGTCATCAACGGCAACCATGCGACGGACTTTCACCTGGCCGGTGCCGCGGTCGATGTCGACCACGACGAGATAGGTCCCGAACGGATACGTCATGTTGGGCGGATCGTAGTAGGTCACGCCCTCGAGGCCCGCCTCCAGGCCATCCGGAAGATTGGTGTAGGCGGCAAACGCGACGTCCTGGATGGTCTTGGACTTCGAGGGTGAGCCGCGGACGAAGAACTTACCGTGGTCGAACTCGATGTCGGCCTCCGAGGCCTCGAGCAGGTGGGCCGCGATCTTCTTCGCCTTGTCGCGCAGCTTGCGCGACACCATCGCCGTGGCCGCCCCGCCGACCGGGGTGCTGCGACTCGCGTAGGTGCCCAGCCCGTAGGGCGTGTTGTCGGTATCGCCCTCCTGGACCTCGATGTCGGCGGCCGGGATGCCGAGCTCCTCGGTCACGATCTGCGCGAAGGTCGTCTCGTGCCCCTGGCCCTGGCTCTTGACACCGAGCTTGAGGATCGCCTTGCCGGTGGGATGCACGCGCAATTCCGCGGAGTCGAACATCCGCAGCCCGACAATGTCGTAGTCCTTGCCGGGACCCGCGCCCACGACTTCCGTGAAGCTGGCGACCCCGATCCCCATCAACTCACCCTTCTTCCGCTTCTCGGCCTGCTCCTTCCGCAGCTCCTTATAGCCGAGCTTGTCGAGCGCCACCTGCATGGCCCTGGGGTAATCGCCACTGTCGTATTCGAAGCCGGTGGCCGACATGTAGGGGAACTGCTCCGGCTTGATGAAGTTCTTGAGCCGGATCTCGGTCGGATCCATATTCATCTCGAGCGCGGCACTCTCGACCAGTCGCTCGATCAGGTAGGACGCCTCCGTCACGCGAAACGAGCAGCGATAGGCGACGCCGCCTGGCGCCTTATTCGTGTAGGCGCCGTCCGTTTCGACGTGGGCCGCCGGGAGATCGTAGGAGCCGGTCACGATGTGGAAGAGCCCCGCCCTGAACTTCGATGGTTGCGCGTCGGCGTAGAAGGCGCCGTTGTCACTGAGCATCTTGACGCGTAGTCCCAGCATGCGCCCGTCGTTGCGGAGCGCCAGCTCTCCCGACATGTAATAGTCGCGGGCGAACCCGGTCGAGATGAGGTTTTCGCTGCGGTCCTCGACCCACTTCACCGGTTTGCCGATGAGCAGCGAGGCCGCGGTCGCGACAACGTAACCAGGATAGATCGGCACCTTGTTGCCGAAACCACCGCCGATATCGGGCGAGATGATCCGGATGTTCTGCTCCGGTAGCCCCGCCACGATCGCGAACAGGGTGCGGTGCGCATGCGGCGCCTGCGAGGTCATGTACAAGGTCGCATGGCCGGTCGCAGGGTTCACGTCGGCCACGATGCCGCAGGTTTCCAGCGGCGAGGGATGGCAGCGCGGATAAAAGGTATCGAGCTTCACGACCTTATCGGCTTTGGAAAAGGCCGCGTCGGTCTTCGCCTTGTCGCCGGCTTCCCAGTGGTAGATGTGGTTGTCCTTCTGGCCCTCTTTCTCGTCGCGGATCAGGGGCGCGCCGGGCTTTAGCGCCTGCTGCGGCGTGACCACGGCCTGGAGGACGTCATAGTCGACCTCGATCAGTGCCGCGGCGTCGCGGGCGACATACGGATCGTTCGCGATAACGCAGGCGACCTCCTGGCCCTGAAAGCGCACTTTGTCGGTTGCCAGCACCGCCTGGGTGTCCCCCGACAGCGTCGGCATCCACGCGAGCTTGTGCTGGGCGAGCAGCTCGCCGGTGACCACGGCGACCACGCCGGGGACCGCCTGCGCGGCGGCCGTGTTGATCGACTTGATCCGAGCGTGGGCAAACGGGCTGCGGTTGATCGCCATGTGCAGCATGCCGGGGAGCGAGACGTCATCCAGGTAGTTGCCCTTGCCCCGGATGAACCGGTCGTCTTCCTTGCGCTTGATACTGTCGCCGATATTTCCCTTGAGCGGGGTCTCAACAGCCATGGCTCAACTCCTCGCGGCGGCCGTCGCCGCCGGTACCGCCGCCGCCGCCTTCATCTGGACGGCCGCACTCTTGACGGCCTTGACGATGTTCATGTAACCGGTGCACCGGCAAATATTGCCCGAGAGCGCCCAGCGGATCTCGTCGTCGGTCGGGTCCGGCTTGTCCTGCAGCAGCGAGATGCTAGTCAGCATCATGCCGGGCGTGCAGAAGCCGCATTGGAGCCCGTGCTCTTGCTTGAACGCCGCCTGGATGGGGTGAAGCGTGCCGCCCGCGGCCAGCGCCTCAACCGTGGTCACCTGCTCACCATCGGCCTGGACGGCGAGCATGGTGCAGGACTTCACCGGCGTGCCGTCGACCAAAACGGTACAGGCACCGCAATGGGTCGTATCGCATCCGATGTGAGTTCCCGTGAGTCTGAGGTTCTCCCGCAGGAAGTGCACGAGGAGGAGCCGGGGCTCGACCTCCGCGCTACGTTTCTCGCCGTTGACGGTGACCGTGATCGGCTGGCCCATGATCATCCACCTCCCCTGGCGCGCTCAGAGGCGCGCTTCAGTCCACGCTCGGTAAAGACACGGACGACGTTGCGCTTGTACTCGACGGAACCACGTTGGTCGGCTTTCGGATCGGAAGCCTCTGCAGCCAGCGCCGCCGCCTGCTTGATCGCGGCGTCATCGAGGCGTACGCCTTTCAGTGACGCTTCGGCTTTCTCGGCCTTGAGGTTCTGCGGACCGACCGCCGTCAATCCGATGCCGGCCGATCCGACTTTGCCATCGTCCATCCGGAGATGAACGGCGACCGCGACGGTCGCGAAGTCGCCGACCTTGCGTTCGAGCTTCAAGTAGGCCCCGCCAGTCATCGCCTTCGCTG
>DASWBA010000047.1:0-3022 GCA_036390825.1 Candidatus Dormiibacterota bacterium | reverse complement strand
GGTGGTGAGGGTGGCGACGCCGGCGGCGCGGCCGGAGCCGAGGGTTGAAACCCGTTGTCGAAATATTGATGAGCGACCATCGTGATTCACCTCTGTGAGTTGATTGGTATGGGTTCATCCTCGTCCTGCAAACCTTGCGATTCGGTGACGGTGTGCGTCATCGTTTCGAAAGGTCGATGGGCCGACGATGGTTCACGTGCGAAACCGTTCGTGGGTTACGTCAACGGCAGCGACTGGACGCCCACCGGCTTCGGGGTGTACTGGCCGGTCATCCTCGACCTGGCATCTACAGCGAGCTCGCCGCGGGTCATCCCGTCCAGGTCTGGATCGAGACGCGGTTCGCTCGGGTGCCGCTGGGCACCTGGACCGCATGGGATGGCACCCAGGTCCGCTACTCATATGCCGAGCATTCGGTGACCCTGAGCGGAGTCTCCCCCGCCCAGGTACGGGTCAACGACGTGTTGAACGCCAGCCAATACTGGGTCGACAAGGCGCTCTTCGAAGCGAACTTCGCCGACTTCAACAACATGGCGGTGATCTTCCAGTAGGTATCCTTCGGTTAATGGCCGAGGCGACAGCGGCGACCGTCGTTCCCACGTTCAACGACGTGCTCGCCGCGCGCGAGCGCATCAGCCCATATCTCCAGCCCACGGCGCTGAATCGATATCCGGCACTCGATCAGCTGGTTGGGACCGAAACCTGGGTGAAGCACGAGAACCACCAGCCGATCTGCGCCTTCAAGGTTCGTGGCGGGGTCAACCTCATGGCGCAGCTTTCCGACGACGAGCGGCGCCGCGGCGTGATCACCGCGTCCACCGGCAACCATGGGCAGTCGATCGCCTACGCGGCCCGATTGTTTGGGGTGCGCGCCATCGTCTGCGTGCCCGAGGGGGCGAACGCGGTAAAGGTGAGCTCCATCCGCGGGCTCGGCGCCGAGATCGTGACCCACGGCGTCGACTTCGATGATGCTCGAGTACATGCCGCTCGACTCGCCGAGGAAAACGGCTACCGCTACATCCATTCGGGTAACGAGCCGCACCTGATTGCCGGTGTCGGGACGCAGGCACTCGAGATCCTCGAGAAGCAGCCCGACATCGAGGTGATCATCGTGCCGATCGGCGGCGGCAGTGGCGCCGCCGGGACGTGCATCGTCGCCAAGGCGATCAATCCGAAGATCCAGGTGATCGGCGTGCAGTCGGCCGAGGCGCCGGCTGCCTACAAGTCGTGGAAAGCTCGCCAACTCCTGGAGGACAGGATGGGGACGTTCGCCGAGGGCCTCGCGACGCGCACCGCCTTCGAAATGCCACAGCGCATCCTCTGGGAGAAGCTCGACGACTTCGTCCTGGTGCCGGACGCCGAGATCCGTCCCGCCGTCCGGCTGATGATCGAAACGACGCGAAACCTGGCGGAACCGGCCGGCGCGGCGGCGCTTGCGGCTGCGCTTCGGCTCAAGGACCGACTCAAAGGCAAACGCGTGGCGCTGATTCTGAGCGGCTCCAATATCACGCCGGTCCAGCTCCGCGAGCTACTCAGCGCCTGACTTGGTTCTAGGCGTCATCGCCTGGGGATCGCTCGCCCTTTTCCTGGCCGGCACCTTGCTCGGCATCATCTTTCTCGAACGCGCCTATCGCGTTGCCCTGGTCATCTTCGCCATTGCGACCGTCGGCGGCTTCAGCTTCTCCTTTCTTTCTGGTTTCTCGGTCGGTCGGTTTACCGCCGTCTTACCGCTGGTCGTTACGGCCTTCGCGGTTTCGCGCGACCGCGATCGGCGCCTGCAACTGGCTGCCCAAGCCGCCGCCATCGGGATTTACATCGTGCTGGCCTGGATCCTTGCTGGACAGGTGGGCTACTGGGGGATCCAGCTGGAGCTTCCGCTCTGTCTCGCCGCCTATGCAACTGCGCTGATCTTTCCGCCGGGCCGGAAGGCTGTGCGAGCCTAGTTCCTACCGCTCGAGCACGACAATTGGAATTTCACGTGTGGTCAACGTTTGCTGCTGCTCGATATAGGGTACGAGCCGCTTGAACTGCTCCCGCTCTTCGGGGCGGGCGGTGCGCGCGCGAGCTTTGAACTTGTCGGGTCCCACCTCGACGGTCACAATCGGGCGCGCTTGCAGGTTCACATACCAGGCCGGGTGCGACGCGGCGCCGTTACCCGAGGCGATCACGACGTAGCGATCGCCATCCTTCCCGAAACCGAGCACCGCCGTCCGCTCCTTCCCCGACTTTGCACCTGTGGTGGTCAACAACATCAGGGTGCGGCCCGCCAGCGGGCCTGTCAGCTGCCCGCGGTTGGCGCGAAAGTTCTCGATCACCTGGCGGTTGAACGCGATCATATCCGCCGGGATCGGCACTTGCGGCTTTGGCGGTGTCGGTTGTTCTGCGCTCATGTTTTCGAGATCACCTCCTTGATCTGGATCATGCCGACGGCGTTCTTGCCGGGGTCGATGAACCAGGCCGCCGTCGCGAACCCCATATCGGCGATGCCGTCGATCGTCTTCAGATTAGGCATGTCGTAGTCCTCAATCTTGACGCCGCGGCGGCGGAGCTCGGCTACCTCGCCGCGGAGATCCTTGACGCGAAAGACTGCCTGGGTTTGCTCGTCTTTGGTCCCGATCGTGCTTTCCGTGATCACGAGGTGGCTGTCGCCGCCGCACTGGAACCTGACTCGCTCCGATGTTGCGTTGAGGATCTTCAAGCCGATCTTATTTGCATAGAAATCCTTCGACGCCTCGAGATCACGCGCCAGCAAGACGACGTCAATTGGATAGTCGCTAAGCATGCCTGTCCTCCACTCTAGGAATGGTCTCGGCCAGCTTATATCTCCCTCCCTCTTTGGGGGAGGGTCGCGTTCGGCGCGGCGGCCATGAGCCAGTGCTCGGATTTCGCGATGTGCCGGGCCGGATCGGGCTGCATGGCGGCCCGTTCCGGGGAGGCGTAGTAGGCCGCATCGGCTTCGTCCCACGTCTTGGGGCCGGCGTACCGCAGGATCCAGATGAACTGATCGTGCTCCGTCGTCCAGGCT
>DASWBA010000046.1:0-3316 GCA_036390825.1 Candidatus Dormiibacterota bacterium | reverse complement strand
CCGATCCCCCAGCCCGCCAGCGGAATGATGGGCCAGAAGAAGCCGGCCAGAAATGGCTTTCCGAGCGAGGTGAAGGCCCAGATCAGGGTTAGCATGCCGTTGACGCACAGGTAGACCACAAGGTGGATCGTGAACTCATTCTTGGCCTTGATTCGCTTGATCGCCAGCGCACGCCGCTCCTCAGCCGTTTGCGGAGCCGCCATCATGTCGGATGTTTCAGTAGTCATGATTCAGATACCTCCAGGTGTTCGGGCGGGTTGCCATCAGGATCTCTTGGTCGGTTACGCGTCATGCCGCACACCAGTGACTCAACACAAGGGCATCAGCCACACTCTTTGCCCAGACCTGGGCGCGTTCGGCCTCACCCTGCCGCAGTTCGCGACCTTGCCGACTCACGAAGAAGCTCGCTGGCGGAGCGAATATCCGGAGACCGGCGCGTTGCAGTCTTCGGGCGATCGTTTTCGCGGCAGAACCAGAGATTAGCGTCGGCATTCTGTATCTGGTATCGAAGGCGGCGGCGACTGTCCCCTTCGCCGACCTCGCTTCCAGAGCATCAAGGAACAGTCGGATCCGTGCGCTGATCCCGTGCGCCTGGGTCGGACCGCCAACGAACAGAAGATCGACTGTACCGAGGTCGTGCGGCAGAACCTTATCGAGCGCAAGCAACCTGACTGGGCCGTGGGGGCGCAATCCATCGGCGATCGCGTGGGCCACCTGCTTGGTGTTGCCGTATTGTGAGTCGTAGACGACGAGGCTTTCCATAACGTCTCTCTAGGCCGTGGCTTCCGCAGCAACGGCATCTGCTTTGGTGTGATGGATCGTTCCAGCAGCGTGCTGCGGTGGGGCATAAACGGTGAAGAGCTTGAGCGGCTTCTTTTCCGTGTTGCGGATGTTGTGCCTTGCGCCTGCGGGGACGGCAACCACATCACCTTTCTCAAACGACTTCCGGCGGCCGTCGAGGAAGGCTTCGCCTTCGCCCTCAAGGGCGTAGAGGATCTGGTCGACATGGTGGACCTCTTCGCCGATCTCTTCGTCGGGTGCCAGCGTCATGATGACAAGCTGTGAGTAAGCGCCGGTGAAGAGGACGCGCCGAAAATCATCGCTGTCTTTCGCGGCTTCTTTCAGGTCAGTTCGATAGGGTTCCATTTCATTCCTCCTTGATCTCACTCTTGACGTTGCCACCCGCCAGGCGCACCCAGTAGGGGCGGAGGTCACCTAAACGGGCGGCCGTTGGGCCCGCCAATCCGGCCTGACTCGATCGGCTCCTATTTGGGGGGACCTATGCCTCAGGACCTGCGGGCGGGGTCGCCGTAGGGTGGCGTCGTAAGGAGGTATTCACATGGCAATTGCCACCCCGCCGTCACCATCGACGTCAACGTCGACTTCGCCAACCTGGCAACCGGAGGTCCCTGGCCTGCCGCCACCTTCTCGGCCGCGGCCTCGAGGCCTGGTCGGAGGCCTGGTCCTGATCGCCCTCGGTATCCTCTTTCTGCTCCAGCAGGTGGCCGCGCCCAACTGGGGATGGGACGTGTTCTGGCCGGTGCTGCTGATAGTCATCGGCGTCGCTGTCGGCGCTTCACCGTTGGTCTATGGGCAGCCGCTCCACTACGCGCGAAGTTTTTGGGCGATCGCCCTCGTCGCCATCGGGGCGCTTTTCCTCCTCGGCAACCTGGGTTACTTCAATGGCTGGCAGTTCGACCGGCTTGGCGACTTATGGCCGTTGATCTTGATCCTGATCGGCGCGGAGATCCTGATCACGCGCAGCCTGCCGAGCCAAACCGGCGCCGCCCTGGGCGCGGTTGTGGCCATCCTGGCCGTCCTGGGCGCCATGCTATACGTGGGCTTTGGACCCACGACACCGGTCGGCGCGTCCACCTCGAGCGCCTCGGCTGCCGTCGGGAACCTGCAGCAGGCAACCCTCGATCTGAACGTCGGCGGCGCCACCGTCACCATCAACACCGGCACGAGTGCCGGCCAGCTGTATAGCGCCAGCTTCCACGCCAACAGTGGCGATCGCACCGTGGCGACGGTGAACCGCTCGACCGGCGTCGTTCGCATCGAGCTTCAGACTCGAACCTTCTTCTTCGGGCCAAGCGGCAGCCGCAGCGTTGACGTGACGCTCTCCGACCAGGTCCCCTGGGACATCAGCATCAACGGCGGCGCCACCCAGCAAACGCTGGACCTCTCCAACTTGAAGCTCAGCCGGCTGTCCATCAACGGCGGCGCCCAGCAGATCACGCTGATCCTGCCTCCAGCCGGCGGCATCGTGCCGATCGAGGTGAATGGTGGGGCGGCCAACCTGACGATCCACCGTCCGGCGGGCAGCGAAGCCAGCCTGACGATGAGCGGGGGCGTCAACGACTTCACCGCCGACGGCTACCACCAGGCCAGCCTGGCCGGTGAGATGAGCTGGCAGAGCTCGGGCTATGCCGGGGCGACCAATCAGTACAACATCCGGGTCTCGGGTGGCGCCAACCACGTCACCATCGACACCCGTTAGGAGGTCGATGACCTTATGAGCACCAATGCCGCGACCCCGACCACACCGACGCCGACCGCTCCGCCGCCGCGCCTGCTTCGCCGCCGCCTCGACAATCGCGTCATTGCCGGCGTCTGCAGCGGGCTCGCCGATTACTTCGGGATCGACCCGATCCTCGTTCGCCTCGCCTTCGTGGTGATCACCTTTGCGGGTGGTGCGGGCGTGCTCGCCTACATCATCCTCTGGATCGTGATGACACCAGCGCCGCTCGGCACCTCGGCGCAGCCGGTGGTGACCGGGGCCACCAACCAGGGACCGTTCTGGCTGGGGGCCTTCCTGATCGCGCTCGGCGCGCTCTTCCTGATCGGCAACACCGGGCTGTTTGCCTGGTGGAACTGGACCCTGTTCTGGCCGCTGGCGCTGATTGCGCTCGGCATGCTGATCCTCAGCCACCGGGTAGGCGCGCGCTGAACTGGGAGGAGGAAAGGAAATGGCGACCACGCTGACGTCTCCGATCACGATCCCTTACCCCGGCGTGCCGGGAGATCTCGAGCTTCGCATCCAGGCTGGCGCCTGCCGGCTGAAGCTGATTCCGGCTGACCATGATGCGTGGGTCACCGGCAGCTATGTCGATCCGAGTGGTGGCATCACCGTGAGCAGCCAGACCGAAGGCAACCGGGTCACGGTCCGCGTCGGGCGCTCGCCGGCCGACTTCTTTGAGTTGATCAATGGCGTCCCCGAGCTGACCCTGGAGGTTGGCAAAGCCCGGCCCTTCGCGCTGGTGATCGAGGCTGGCGCGAGCGAGAACCACGTCGAGCTCGGCGGACTGCCGATCAC
>DASWBA010000045.1:0-9072 GCA_036390825.1 Candidatus Dormiibacterota bacterium | reverse complement strand
TCGGCGACCCCATGCCCTTCGCCAACCGCGACGGCGACGCCGTCAGCGTCCCCCAGCGGCACCGCGAAGGCGTCGAGCTCGCCCTGAGCTAGCCGGCGTCCACGTCGCCCAGCACGATCGAGCCGTTACGCGGCACGATCTGTGCCCGGCGCAGTTCGAGCTCCGCCATGACGCGGCTGTTGTCGAGCACGGCGAGCACGATGTTGTCGCGCAGGGCTAGCTCGCCGATGCGCACGCAATCTCGCAGGAATGGGAAAACCAATGGTCGAACAAGATTGACGATATATCGATGCTCCAAATCAGCATCATCCTGCCCGTCAGTCAGGCTCTCGTCGCGAAACGCGAGAATGAACAGCTCATCGTTCAGCGGGATCAGGTCAGTCCAGCTGTAGGCCTCGTCGGGGGCGTCGGGAATCAAGCTCCGCTTCTGGCGGAAGAGCTCGAGCCGCGATTGCAGCCGGCGCATCGGGCCCGACGGGCCCTCGATGAAAAATGGCACATCCTTGAGTTTTGCCTGGGCCGGCTGGGCGGGGTAGCGGGTGGAGAAGCCGACGTCGGCCCGGCCCATGAAGGGAGCCGGCACTTTGATCACGAGCTCCTGAAGCATCAGCCGAAACTCCTTCTGCTCTTGATTAGATCGCCGTTACTGAGTTCAACGGAGATTCGCCACGCCTTTTGCTGCTTTTTCCCGGCAATGGGCCAGCACGCCGTCCGCATCCCTGGTATTGAGCACCCGATCGGGGGTGAGCCCGGCCCGGCGGCCGATGGCGCACCCATAGCGCGCGTACTCATATTCGGCCGGGTAGTGGGCATCGTTGTCGATCGCGAACAGGGCGCCGGCCTCCCGGGCTTTGCGCGTCCAGCTGTCGTTAAGGTCGAGGCGGAAGGGGCTGCTGTTGATCTCCAGCGCGGTGCCGGTCCTGACGGCTTCCGCGATCACCGCATCGATATCGACACGGGTCTCGCCCCGGCGATCGAGGCGTCGCGAGGTGGGATGGGCGAGGACATCCACGTGCGGCGATCGTAGCGCGCGCAGCACCCGCCGGGTGATCTCATCGCCGGGCTGATCCAGTGCGGTGTGGACCGACGCGACCACCAGATCGAGTGATGCGAGACAGTCATCGGGAAGATCGAGGCTGCCATCCGGAAGGATGTCGACCTCGGCGCCACTCAAGACCCGGACCATGCCCGGCTGGGCATTGACGGCCGCGATTTCGATCCCACGGGCTCGAAAGCGTTCCGGGGTCAGGCCCTGGGCGATCGTCAGCGATTGGGTGTGGTCGGTCAGCGCGATGTAGGCATAGCCACGCTCCCTGGCGGCGCGGGCCATGACCGCGATCTCGTTGCGCCCGTCGCTCCAATTGCTGTGCGTGTGCAGGTCGCCCCGTAAGTCGTCGACCTGCACGAGCGCCGGTAACGGGCCCTTGGCTGCGAGATCGATCTCGCCCAATCCCTCCCGCAATTCGGGTGGGATCCAGGCGCAACCCACCGCGGCATAGACGGACTCTTCGGTTTCTCCGGCGATCCGCGTGCCGCCTTCGTTGAAGACGCCATACTCGTTGATCTTCAGCTTGCCCATCGCCAGCGCGCGACCGCGCAGCTGGACGTTGTGGGCCTGTGACCCGGTGAAGTACTGCCAGGCGGCGCCGAAACTGTCGGACTTCACCGCCCGGAGGTCGACCTGCATGCCAGAGCGGACCCGGACACTGGTCTTGGTGCCGCCCTGGCCGATCACGTCACCGACTTGTGGAAGGCGGGCGAATTCGCGGCACATGGCCTCCGGGTCCTCGCACGCCACCAGCAAGTCGAGGTCCCCGACGGTTTCGCTGGCGCGGCGCAGGCTACCCGCGATCTCCGCCCGAACCACCCCGGCCTTCGACCGCAGCGTGGCCAGAAGCGAGTCAGCAAGCTGCCAGGCCTCGGGAAAATAGATGCGGCCCTCGGTGCGCTTCAACATCGCAATGCCCTTCAAGATGTTTTCTTCGGTCTTTGCCTTGATGCCGCGCACCTGCAGCAGCCGATTCGTCTGCGCCGCTTGTTCGAGATCGTCCAGGCTCAGGATGCCGAGCGCGTCATAGATATCTTTGGCGGTCCGCGGCCCGAGCCCGGGCACCCGGGTCAGCTCGAGCAGCGCCGGCGGGACTTCGGCCTCCAACCTGGTCAGGAATTCGAGTTGCCCGGTGGTCACGTACTCGACGATCTTTTTCTCGATCGCCTCTCCGATCCCGGGGACATCCTTGAGCCGGCCCTCGTGAATCAGGTCCTCGACCTCGGTCGTCAGGTTGTCGAGCTGTCGGACGGCTTCCCGGTAGGCGCGGATCTTGAAGAAGTTCTCCCCCCTGATCTCGAGCAGGTCGGCGACCCGATTGAGCATCGCGGCGACCTCCTCATTTCGCACGTTAGTAACCTAGCAGGCGATGTCGCTCGACGGCGTCCGGGTTTTGGATTTGTCGCGGCTACTGCCGGGCGGCTATTGCACCCAGTTGCTCCAGGCCGAGGGCGCGACGGTGATCAAAATCGAATCGCGGGCGGGCGACCCGATCCGTTCCCTGCCAGGCGGAGCGGCCTACTTCGACGCGCTCCACCACGGCAAAGAGGTGCTCACACTCGATCTGCGATCGACGTCCGGCCGTGAAGCGTTTCTGGGCCGTGTGCTCGATGCCGACGTCCTGGTGGAGGGCTTTCGGCCGGGGCGGATGGAGCGGATGAAGCTCGGATACGCCGAGCTGGCGGCGATCAATCCGGCGCTCGTCTATTGCGCCATTACAGGGTACGGCTCAAATGGTCCCCTGGCGCGACGCGCCGGCCATGATCTGAACTATCTGGCCGTGAGCGGCGCGCTCTCCCTCATGCCGCTCAGCAACGGCGTTCCCGCCATCCCCGGCATCCTGGTCGCCGACCTTGCCGGTGGGCTGCAGGCGGCGTTTCTCATCGCCGCGGCGCTGGCGAGTCGTGCAAAGAGCGGGCGCGGCCGGCGCGTCGAAGTCTCGATGGCCGACCTGATGCGAAGCTGGACCGCGATGCCGCGCGCGGTGCGGCGGGCAGGACTCGCCGGGCTGAGTCTGACCGGAGAAGTGCCCTGTTATCACGTCTACGCCGTGGCGGACGGATTCCTGACGGTGGCGGCGCTCGAGACCCCGTTCTGGACGGAGTTCTGCCGGGCGATCGATCGCGACGACTTGCGAGACCACCAGTTCGATCCGGCGGCGATCGACGCGGTCCAGGCGACGCTTGGCGGCGCGAGCCGAGCCGAATGGGTGGCCCGCTTCGGCGAGCGGGACGTGTGCGTCGAGCCGGTCTTGTCCCTGGAGGAGACCAGCTGAGGCGGCCTCACGACCGCCTCAGCCGGGCTAACTAGTTATCGACGTTGACGATGCTGCCAAACAGGCCATCCTGCTCGTCATTGATGCCGGCAGCGAAGTAGAGCGTATTCGGGCTCGCCCCGACCCCGCCGTTGCCGAAGCGCAAGCCCCACAGGCCAGGGATCTCAATCGCCGCGCTGGTCTCGCTCTTGAGCTGCCCGCGGAAGGCTCCGGTCCCGAGGTTGTAGGCGTTGATCCGGCCGTCGCCGAAATTGCCAACCAGCAGGTTGTTGTGGAAATTGCCGAAGCTCGCCGGGGCAATCGCCAGCCCCCAGGGAGAATTCAGTGTGCCGGCGGAGGCGATCCGTCGGAGCAGCTGCCCGTTGAGATCGTAGGCATCGACGTAGCCGAAGCCAGGGCCTGACTGGTCGTCGTGCTTGTCCGGCTTCTGCATGGCATAGGTCACGTACAGCACGCCGCCAAGAGTCTGGATGTTGAAGGGTGCGAACCCGGCCGGGATGCCCGGATCGGTGAACGAGCCGCTGAGGGTGACCATGGCGTAGCTGCTGTCGAAGACCTCGATGGTGCCAAAACGGAAGTTAGTGGCATAGATATGGTCTGAGCCGTTGTTGCCGATCGCCAGGCCTTTGTAGACGGCGCCCAGCCCGACCGTCGACCGGTCGACTTCGATGCGGGCCCGCGTGAAATTGACCGCCGGGTTCCATCCGGCGATAGTTCCGTCCTCGGTGGCGAAGAGGAACCGGTCGCCGTTGAAGCCGCCGCCGCCGTTGAAGACGGTGCCGGTCGGGGTGCCCCCGTCGCTGCCGTCGGGTTGGGGAATCTTGACGACCAGGGGGCCGTTCGGCGGCGGGGGAAACCCATTGCCGGCCCCGTCATAGAGCGTCGTCACGCCGGCGTTGTTATCGGAGACCCACATGGGGCTGCTGCCGCTGGCCGAGATGCCCCAGGGATTGACCAGGTTCGTGTCGAGATGCTGCGCGCGCCCCGGGATGTTGGAGACCAGGTCGGTTTCCCGAAACGAGCCTCGGGCAATCCCGGCGTTGACGCCAACCGCTGGCAGGGCGAGAGCGACCGCCGTGGCGCCCGTGAGCCCGAACGTGAGTATTCGCCGTGGGTGCATGCCTGTCCTCCTTGCTGGTGCCCGTGTGGCGGGCATAAAGACCCTCTTCAGACTGTTACGGAAACGGTTACGGCCGGCCCGAGCCAGTTCGGCACTTTTACGGACTTCTTGCCGGGCTCTCACCCTCTTCTAATGGGGACTCGGCACTATAGAGGTGGTCGTCAACCCCCCGAGGAAGGAGAGCTCGCGTATGAGATTGAATCGTTGGATCGTTGTACCGGCGGCAGGACTTGCGGCCGTCATCATCGGCGTGGCCGCCGTCGAGGCCGCGCCGTCTCCGTCACCGTCGGCCGGCACCTCGAAGAACTACGCGCAGGTCTTTGTCGACAAGCTGGCCGGCATCCTACACCTGACGCCCACCCAGACAAAGGACGCGCTGAAGCAAGCCCAGCTGCAGACGGTCGACCAGATGCTCAAGGACGGTCAGATCACCCAGGCGCAGGCCGACGCGCTCAAGGCGAGGATCAATGCTGGCCAGGGTTTGGGCCCCCTCGGCGCCCCCGGCTTCCGCCGTGGTGGCTTCAAGGCGACCGGAACCGTCATGCGGGATCTGATGACGGCTGAGCTGAATGCCGTCGCCTCCGCCCTGCACATGAGCACCGCGGATCTGCAGAGCGCGCTGCGGTCCGGCAAATCCCTGAGCGATCTCGAGACGCAGCAGAAGGTCAGCGACAGCGCCGTCAAGACGGCGATGAAGAACGCGGCTAAGGGCGTGCTCGACAAGGCCGTCAAGGCCGGGACGATCACGCAGGCCCAGGCGGACGCGATCCTTTCCCGGGTTGGCAACGGTCTCGACTTCCGGTTCGGACACAAGTTCGGCCAGCGGCAAACGCCCGGAGGTCAGGCGCCGAGCACGCCGGCGCCGACGCCGTCGCCGAGCCAGTCACAGTCGCCGGCGGTTTACTACTCCACGATTTAGCCAGCGTTTACGACGGCTTCGCCACGAAGCGGGCACTGACCGGCGACGGTTTGGCGGCCCGCTTCGTCGTTGTAGCGTGACGCGCCTAAGCTGGATTTCGGGAGGAGTGAGGCTCTTGAATTGGCTCCAGTTCGTCGTGGCAGCGCTCGAGCTGCCGGCTGATCCGCGCGAACGGCACTTCTGGGGCCGGCTGGCGATGCTGCAACTGATCTATTCGCTGGCGGGGCTGGTGCTCGGCCTGGCCTGCATCATCGGCGGGATCCTGCTCTTCTTCCACGGAGTGGCCGGGTCGAGCAGCTGGGTCGGCGAGGTGATCGGCCTCAAGAGCAAGCTATCGGATGCGGCGCCCGGCACGGTGCTCTTCGTGGTCGGCCTGGCCGTCGTCTGGCTCACGAGGTTCGCGGTGCGCGTCAGGCAACCTATCGAGATCGATCTGCGTGAGCGGACGCTGGCGAGCGAGCAACGCGAGCTTTCCGAGCACCGCGAGCCCGTGGGCCGGCACCGAAAAGCCGGCTAAGAAGCCGCTGCCGGCGCGTACGAGTGATAGATGGCTTCCACCTGGCGGCGGGTGTCCTCCCGGGTGCCGCTGTTATCGATCACGTGGTCGGCGCGGGCGCGCTTGGCGTCCAGCGGCATC
Organism: Candidatus Dormiibacterota bacterium; assembly: GCA_036390825.1. Lineage (GTDB taxonomy): Bacteria > Chloroflexota > Dormibacteria > CF-121 > CF-121 > CF-13. Next base: position 3,073 of record DASWBA010000045.1, on the reverse strand, counting down.
TGCGCGGCGATCCGCTGGCGAGCGGCTTCGGCCGAAATCCCGTCCCGCTGGCGGATGCGCCGTAGCTGCGTCTCCGGGTCGACCCAGACCACGATCACTTTCTCTACCGCTGTCCGGCGCCCGTTCTCGTAGAGCAGCGGGATGTCGACGATCAGGACGCCCGGCCCCGACCGCCGGGCCTTGATCAACTCGTCCATTCGTGTACGGATCCGCGGATGGGTGATGGCGTCGAGCCTGGCACGCTCAACCGGGTCGGCGAAAATAATCTCGGCGAGCTTTGGGCGGTCCAAACGACCATCCGTCAGCAGCACGTCCGGTCCGAACGTCGCCGCGATCTCCTCGAGAGCGGGCTGTCCGGGCTCGACCACCTCGCGGGCCACCTGATCGGCGTCGATCACCGCGGCCCCCAGCCGGGCAAACATCTGCGCCACCATCGACTTGCCGGATCCGATCCCGCCGGTGAGACCTAGCACGCGCATCTGGGCTTACGATTACCAGAGATGACTTTGGTGAAGTCGAGCGCCGTGCTGGCCGTCCTGCTGGTGGCGATCGTCTACTTCACCATCCGGGCGCGCCAACTCTACCGGATCCTGCGCCTGGGTCCAACGGAGAATCGCGTCGACCATGTCCTCGAGCGCGTTCGTGGAGTTCTGAGTTATGTCGGTCTGCATACCCGGATGTTCCGGAATCTGTACTCGGGCATCCTGCATCTGTTTATTTTCTATGGCTTCGTCGTCTTACTGACAGCCATCATTCAGGCCTTCGGTGAAGGCATCTTCCCGGGGTTCAGCCTAGCGCTGATTGGCGGTACTACCTGGATCGCGTTCTTGCAAGATCTCTTTGGCGTCCTGGTGCTGGTTGGCGTACTGATGGCGCTGGTCAACCGGCTCATCATCCGGCCGCGTCAGTTTCACGAGAGCAACGAAGCCGATGCGCTGATCATCCTCGGGCTGATCGCCACCATCATGATCGGGATGCTCGGCCAGAACGCCGCGCGCGTCGCCGAAGGCGGCGACCCATCGGCGGCCTGGCGGCCGGTATCATCCGTGATCGCGCGCGCGTTCGAAAGCTTCGGCTGGCAGGGCAGCGCCGCGATCCCGGCGCACGAGGTCTTCTTCTGGATGCACGTCCTGGCGGTGCTCGCCTTTCTCGTCTATATCCCAAGTTCGAAGCATTTGCACATCATCGTCGCCATCCCGAACGTCTTCTTTCGCAAGCTGCCACCCAAGGCTGGCGCTGCACTGACGCCGATCGATCTCGAGCACGCCGAGCACTACGGGGTCAGCGCCGTCACCCAGTGGTCCTGGAAAAACCTGCTGGATCTCTACTCCTGTACGGAGTGTGGCCGCTGCCAGGAGCAATGCCCAGCCTTCCTGACGGGCAAACCGCTCAATCCAAAAATGATCATCGTCGATGCCCGCGAGAATCTCTTTCGGACCGTCCGCGATGCACTGCCCGAGCAGCGCCGCGCGCCGCAGGCGTCCCAGAAGCTCATCGGCGAAGCAATCAAAGAGGACGCGATCTGGGCGTGCGTGTCCTGTGGCGCGTGCCAGCAGGAGTGCCCGGTGCTGATCGAGCACGTGCCAAAGATCATCGACATGCGGCGCAGCCTGGTGCTGGAAGAGAGCAAGTTCCCCAGGGAGGCCCAGGGCGCCCTGCGGAGCATCGAGAGCCAGGGCAACCCCTACGGCATGCCGCGCGCCCAACGTGCCGACTGGGCGCAGGGGCTTGGCGTGAAGACGATCGACGAGAAGCCCGACGCGGAGTACCTGTACTTCGTCGGCTGTGCCGCGAGCTACGACGAGGCGAACCGCGCGGTCGCCCGCGCCTTCGTCGGTCTGCTGCAAAAGGCCGGCGTCGACTTCGCCATTCTCGGTCCACGCGAGACCTGCAACGGCGACCCGGCGCGGCGGATCGGCAACGAATATCTCTACCAGACGCAAGCGCAGCAGAACATCGACGCGATGAATGCAGCGAAGATCAAAAAAGTCATTGCCAGCTGCCCGCATTGCTTCAATACGATCAAGAACGAGTTCCCCCAGTTCGGCGGCAGGTACGAAGTCATTCACCACACGCAGCTGCTGGCCAGCCTGCTCAAAGATGGCCGGCTCAAGCCGAGCAAGGCGATCGAGGGCAAGTTCACGTATCACGACTCGTGCTATTTAGGTCGCTGGAACGATATTTATGACCCTCCACGCTCGGTTGTCGAAGCGATCCCGGGGGCCGAGCTCGTCGAGATCGAGCGCCATCACAAGCGGGGGTTCTGCTGCGGCGCGGGCGGCGGCCGCATGTGGATGGAGGAGAAGACCGGCAAGCGCATCAACCACGAGCGCGTCGAGCAGACACTGCGCACGCAGGCGCCCCGGGTTGCAACAGCGTGCCCGTTCTGCCTGACGATGTTCCGCGACGGGATCTCGGCCAAGGGCGCCGAAAGCCAGCTGCAAGTACAGGATCTCGCCCAGTACCTCGCCGACTCGATGGATGGGATTACGCTCGAATCGGTGGACTCAAGGCCGGTCTAAGCCCATTCGCAGGAGCCCGTTGGGCCGGCCGCTTGGCGAGCCATCGGCCGTCCTTTCGTTCGAGTGTCCAGCCCCCTTCATGCACCATCCGATGGTGGGACCGGCAGAGGAGCGCGAGGTTCGCTAACGTGGTTGGTCCGCCTTTGGTCCACCAGACCAGGTGATGCCCGTCGCACCAGCTGACCCGTCGGTCGCAGCCTTCAAAGACACAGTGCTGGTCGCGCGCCTCGAGTGCTCGCCGGGTGGAGGGCGGGATGGTGCGGGTGGCGTGACTGAGTTCGTGCTCCAGCTCGCCCCGGCCCGTGATCCGGACCAGCGCGGTATCGCAGGCGTAGCGCTGCACGGTCGCCGCCGGCACCGTGCCGCCGCCCTCCAGCTCGCCCGCCGGCGCGCCCGGCAGCCCGGCCAGAGTGTCGAGACTGGCGCGGATGATCAGCTGCGGCCGCGGCCCGGCGCTTCCGGGCTTACCAGCGGCGCCCTCGCCTTTGCCGTTGCCCTGCCGGCAAAGTTCGATCAGCGCGTCGTGCTGACGCTGCCCGTAGCTGCGCGGG
>DASWBA010000044.1:0-10789 GCA_036390825.1 Candidatus Dormiibacterota bacterium | reverse complement strand
CGCAACGCGAGCCGGCCAACCGCCAGGCGACCGATGGCGAAGGTGCCGACCGCGACGGCGCCGGTGGCCAACGCGCCCAGCGCGAACGATCCAATCGCGTAGCTTCCGACCGCCTTGGCTGCGCGTGCCTTCGGCCGTTTGGCCAGAGCCCCGAGGGGACCACGGGCGATCATTGACTTTGTTGGGCGCTCACGGCGTGTCATAAGTTGCGACATGTCGTTCCTCCTTATTGGACGGTGGTCAGGCTGGCCGAATCGACTCTCACCGACCCAGGCGTGACCTTCATCGCGCATCCACGGTAGGTGGTGCGTGCGAGCGCTCAAAGAGGCTTTGGTCCCACGAACTCGCAGGCCATTCGACTGGAAGGCTGGGCCCCACTCGCAACGACAAGCGGCCGGCAGCGGCGGGACGTTTGGCCCTGTCTCGGAGACCGCCGCAGAGCAACGATGAAGTCGCTGCCCGCAAGACAGTCAGCGTACTCAAGGAGGAATGTCTTATGGAAGTGCGGAAGGCCCGTAAGGGCTTGATTCTGGCGATTCGCGGATTCGCTCTGATGGCCGCCCTACTCTTGTTTTTGCCGATGCAGGCGGCCGCCGCCGACGTCAGGGCCGGCAATGGTGACCAGACGATCGGGTCGGGCACGACGATCACGGACGACCTGTACATCTTCGGCGGCAACGTCAATGTCCAGGGGACCGTCGACGGCGCGGTGGTCGCCGGAGGCGGGACGGTCACCATCGCGGGCCACGTCACCCGTGACGTCATGGTCGCGGGCGGCACCGTCGATATCAATGGACCGGTTGACGGGAGCGTCCGTGTGGCCGGCGGGATGGTCACCATCAACAGCGCCGTGACCGGCGACGTTGTCGCGGCGGGCGGGACCGTCAACATCAACTCGGACGCCGCCGTCGGCCGAGATCTCGTCCTGGGCGCCGGCCAGGTGACCGTGGCCGGACCCGTCGCGCGGAACGTGATGCTCGGCTCCGGCACCGTCACCATCCAGAACACGGTTGGCGGTAACGTGACCGGAACCGTCGACCGGCTCACGCTGTCGAGCGGCGCAAAGGTTGGCGGCCGTCTCGATTACACCAGCACCAACTCGGCGGTGATCGACTCCGGCGCAACGGTGGCCGGCTCGGTGAGCCGGCACACGCCGAGCAACAGCACGCCGCAATTCAACAGCCCGGCACTGCCGGCATTGACCGTCATCGGCTGGCTACGGGGCTGGATCGGAATCTCCATCCTGGGGCTGCTCCTGGTGCTCCTCTTCCCGGCGTTCGGCACCAAGGCAACTGAGACTCTCCAGCATCGACCGGGCGCAAGCGTCGGATACGGTGCCGCAATCCTGGTGATCACACCGATCGCCGGCATCATCGCGTTTATCGTTGGCCTGCTCGTCGGGGGGTGGTGGCTGGCGCTCCTGCTGCTCCCGGCGTACATCCTGGCGCTGGCGCTGGGCTATGTCGTCAGTGGCATGGTGATCGGTCGCTGGACGGCCATCCGGTTCGGCTGGACGCTCCATCCGGCGTGGATCGTGGTTGGCGGGCTGTTTGTGCTGACCGTCATCGGATCGATTCCGGTTCTGGGTTGGGTGATCTCGCTGTTTGCCGCGCTCTTCGGATTGGGTGCGCTCGCCATTACGGCGACGACGCGGCCACCCGCAGGGCAGGCCGTCACGAGAGCAGCCGCCTGAAATCGTGAGGAGGGCAGGGTTCACACCCACCCTCCTCGTCGGTACGGACACTCGCCCTTCAGGCGCGGGGACCATTGGCCCTGCCAATCCTCAGCCTCTTCCGAGACCATGGCGACGATGGCCGTCATAACGGAGTGGACCAGACCCGCAGTGCCGGCGCCCCGCGAGGCGGCGCCGCCGATGATCGCGGTTGACGGCCTCATCAAGCGCTACGGTCAGGTCAAAGCCGTGGACGGGATCAGCTTTACGGTGGCGCGCGGCGAGATCTTCAGCCTGCTGGGCCACAACGGTGCGGGGAAGACCACCACGATCCGGATGCTCACCTGTCAGACCAGGCCGACCTCAGGCACGGCTGAGGTCGGCGGGTTCAATTGCGTCGAGCAGCCAGAGCGAATCAAGCCCCGGATCAATCTGGTCTCGCAGAACCAGAACCTCTACGAACGAATGTCGGGTCGTGAGAACCTGGCCTTTTTTGCCAGCCTCTATGGCACGCCCCCCGCACGGGTTGCGGAACTGATGCGGATCGTCGGGATGACCGAGGCGGCTGGCCGGCGGGTCAAGACGTATTCAGGCGGAATGAAGCAGCGCCTCCTGATCGCCCGCGCTCTGGTCAACCAGCCGGAGGTCCTCTTCCTCGACGAGCCCACGGCGGGCCTCGATCCGGCGTCGGCGAAAGAAGTCCGGACCTTGATCAAGGACCTGAGCCGGACGGGTACGACGGTGTTTCTCACCACGCACTACATGGAAGAGGCAGACCAGCTCTCCGACCGTGTCGCTTTCCTGGCACACGGCAAGATCATCGCCCTTGACACACCGCGCGAGCTAAAGCTTCGGTTCGGGCACCCGACGGCAAAGGTGCTGTTCGACGACCGCTCCGAGACCACCATCACGCTCGCCAGCAGCGACGATGCGACCCGGATGGCGTCCTGGATGCGCGACGCCAAGGTCCTCACCGTTCATTCCCAGGAGGGGACCCTGGAAGACGTGTTCATCGCGCTGGCCGGGCGCGCCCTGTAGGAGGGTTGTCATGCATCTACGGATCATCCTCGCCATCGCGCTGAAGGACCTCAAGGATGCCGTCCGCGACGGGCGAATCCTGATGGCACTCTTCATGCCGCTGGGCTTTGGACTCATCTACAACGTGGCCATGCCGGACGTTCAGAAGCCCTCTATCACCGTGGCGATCGGCGCGACCGATCCAACCGTGCTGCCAATCGTCCTCCGGACCATCGCGGGATCGGCCGTCAACTTGAAGTTCAACACCGTCCAATCAGCCGCTCTGGTCAGAGCCCAGGTCGAAGCCAAGAAAGCCGACGTCGGTCTTGTCATTCCGGCTGGCTTCGACGCGGCAGTCGCGGCCGGGTCCGCCCCCACGCTGGTGGTGGTGCGCCCGACTGGAATTTCGACGGGGGCCATCTATATCGCGTCGGCACTCGATGGGGCTCTTCGGAGCATGGCGGGTCAGCACGCCCCCGCGGTGATCGCGACCGAGACCGCACAGCCGGCCCACGACGCCGTGTCGGTCATCAGCAATCTCGGGAGCCGAAAGTTCTTGGTTCTCGGGACGCTGATCCTGCTGATCGCCATGATCGCCATCTACGTGCTGCCGATCATCCTCACGGAGGAATTCGAGAAAAAGACGGCGGATGCGTTACTGATGATCGGGACGCAACTCGACGTGGTTACCGCCAAGGTGTCGGTTGGTCTGATCTACCTCGCCGTCTCCGTTCCGCTGCTCCTCCTCATGACTCGAATGGCACCCGCGAACGTGCCCCTCTTCGCGGCCGCAGTGGTGGTCTTGAGCGTGACGCTGATCGGGGTCGGGCTCTTGCTCGCGTCACTGGTCCGGAGTGTCAGCCAACTGAACACCTGGTCCAGCATCCCGCTGCTGGTGGTCGTCCTGCCGGTCTTCTTCGTCGCGCTTAACTTGCCGTCCTGGGTGCAGACGGCCATGGCCGCTATGCCCGGGAGCCAGGCGATGAGGCTTCTGGTCGACGGATTCACCGGACAGGCCATGTACGGCGGCTGGATGCTGGCGTTTGGCGTGATGGCCGCCTGGGCGGGGATCACATACGCCCTCCTAATTCGAACTCTCTCCCATCGAGTTGCGTGACGCTCCCGTAATAACGACGACTCTCGCGCTGCTCAGCCGGAGCCGTTGCCCTGAAACGCCGCCGCCTTCAGACGACCGCCGGCGAGCGCTTCGCGATCTCGGCGGCGCCGGTCTCGACCGCCCACGCTTGCGCCCGCTGATCCTCGCCGTCCACCAATCGCGGCTCCTTCATGCCCTCGACCAGAAAGCTCTCGGGCGTGGCCACGAGGACGAACCCCGCTTTGCGCAGTTGGTCTGCGATCGCCTTGGCCGCCGAACCCCAGAGGAATCCGGGCCCCTTCAACCTGGTGTCGAAGGTCGCTGCGCGCATGCCAGCCGGCGCCCGCGCGATGAGGCTCTCGACGTAGACCCGCATCGCCGGACTCATGCCATGCGCCTGTGTCGGTCCGCCGATCACCAGCAGGTCAACCGCGTCCAGTTGCAATGCGTAGGGATCGTCGATCTCAAGAATGCGCGCCAGACCGTGCGAGCCCAGCACCTTCGAGACGATTTCTGCCAGCTTCTGCGTATTTCCAAATTTCGACTCATAGACGACAAGGCTATTCATCTGTCTTCCTCCCGAACGCTTACGACTGGTCGATCCAGGCGGCCGGGCAGCGGCCGGGCACCATCTCGTCGACCGTGAAGGAGGTGCCGTCGTGAGTGGTGCCACGGGTAGCCGTCAGGCGCAGCCCCTGGCAAACATAGGGAGGCTGGTCCGCATGCGGGCAGCGACCGTCGGCGGCCGCGCCCGAACACACCCAGAGCACCTGGTCCGTCACCGGGTCCGTCATCACAAACGTTCTCGTTGATTCCATGCCACCAGCATCTGCCGCGTCGTGGCCGCACACAGGAGCCGGAAGACCTTAGGATCGAAGGCCGTTCGGCCCCACGAAGTCCGGAATGGGCACCGATCGCAGCTGCCTGGCGACGGTCCGAAGCGCGGTTTCGAATACGAACTGACCGCGCTTCGCGCTCATCAGATTGAGACCCATCGCCGCCTGGGCTTCGGCGTCCGGCTCGATCAGGAGCACGGCCGTACCCGCGGCGCGAAGGGCATCGGCCTCGGCAACGAGGTTCCGGTGGGCGGCGTGCTCCGCGACGGACTGCAGCCGATTCGTGAGCGTTCGAGGTGGGGGAAGCTTTCCCGCCGAGGACATCGGGCTGACGCAGATGGCCAGGTCGACCCTGGCCCCTCCCAGCAGGTCGAGGTTGTCGGCGGAGTAAAGCCCACCGTCAACATACGACCGGCCGCCGATCTCGACCGGCTGATAGACGCCGGGAATCGCACAGGACGCCGCCACCGCCGCCGGCAATGGTGCCGGAGGTGCGCCAGGCCGTCCGAACACCACCCGCTCCCCGGAGCCGTAATCCGTTGCGGTGATCCACAGGTGGCGTCCCCGCGGCCACCCCCCCGGAATCCGCCTGGCAACACTGGCCTGGATTGGCTGGGTCGACCAGGAGCCGCGAGGGAGCAGGCCGGCCACCGTCATGATCAATCCGCGCGATCCTCGCGCTTTCATACCGCGCAGCCCGAGGCGCCACGAGCCGGGCATCGGCCGGGGGAACGCCTCCCGCTGACGCAGGGCGGCTTCGACGAGATCCATCCGCGGCAGAACCCCGGCCGCGAGCACCGCGGCCATCAGCGACCCGACCGAGGTGCCCACCAGGTAGTCCGCGGTGCGGGGATCCCATCCCGTCTCCTGGCGAAGGGCCTGCAACGCGCCGATCTCCCAGGCGCCTCCCAGGACTCCGCCACCGGCGAGGACTAAACCGACCCGGGCGGCCGTCTGGATCACGACGCGTTCTCCACGACGGGCCGTTGAGATCTCAGCGCCTCCCAGCTGCCCTGCATCCCCTGGATGACCACGTCGAGGTCTGGCACCTGGTCGGCATCGGCAACGGCCGCGATCGCGAGGCATCCGTTGTATGAAAGCGCTCCAAAGCCAAGCGTGCAGTTGCCCGCGATCGGCGTCACGGGGATGACGTCGAGCAACCGGCTGCTGAGAACGTGGACGGGCATCGGCGGACCGGCCACGTTCGTGATGAACAGGTTGACAAAACGCTGGTGACGGCTGAGCCCTCGAGCCAGACCGAGTCTGGCCATGATGGAGAACGCCATCGATCCCGCCGCCGCGCTCTGCGCGCGCTTGGCCGCCGCCGTCGCGGCGGCGACCGCCTCGAGCCGCTCCGCGGCCTCGGCGGCGCCGATCGGGAGTGGCACGAGCATCGTGCCGACCTCGTTCCCCAGCTTGCTGTCGTGACGCATCGAGACGGGAACCGACGCCACCAGCTCGAGGCCATCGATTCGCTCGCCCCGCTCCAGCAGGAGCGTGCGAGCGCCGCCGGCCACCAGGGCCAGCAGCAGGTCGTTGACCCTGCCACCATGGGCGTGGGCGACGCGCCTGGCCTCTTCGAGGGGAATCCGGATGACTGCCAGCCGTCGGTGCGGTCCGATCGGGCGATTGATCGAGCAGCGAGGCGCGCGGCTCGCCTGTGCCACCATGAACCGCAAGGCAGAGACCGTCGAGCCCCAGGCTCGCCAGACGTCGACCGGGCGGCGGGTGACCGCCAGACCACGAGCCAGCCTCCTCGCCTTCCTCGCCACGTTGTCGCGCATGAGGCTCCAAGAGCCCGGCGGCGTTTCCGGCTGCCATCGGCCGGCGGGGGCATCGTCGCCGCGACCATCGGCGGTGAAGTCAAGCAATGAGGCCATCAGCTGGGTGGCGGCCAGCCCGTCGGCGATCGCGTGGTGCAGCTTCAGCACCATCACGACGCGGCCATTCGACAGACCGGTCAGTAGCCACAGTTGCCAGAGCGGGTGCGACCGATCCAGCAGCTGCTCATCGATCCATGCCACCACCTGGAGCAGCTCCGCCTCACCGCCCGGCGCTGGAATCGTCCCCGCTCGTACGTGCCGGCCGAGGTCGAAATCGACTTCATCGATCCAGACGGGCGGACCGGTCAACACGCTGCCTCGTCGAACCAGCTGCCGTAAGCGAGGCGCTTGATCCATGCGCCGGGCGATCCGTCGGCGGATTTCGTCCAGCTTGAGATGCCCATCCGCGCCGACGAACGGCTCCGGCTCCAGCTGCAGCACCGCCATGATGTGCATCGGGGTGTCCGCCGCCTCCGCCCAGAGGTTGCTCTGGTCGGGGATGGTCAGTCGCTCGTACGCCCGTGTCGTTCGCTGCTTCACCCGTCCTGCCTGGAGGACCATGTCCGCATCCGCTCGCTGCCGGATGCCGGCTCGAGCGGGTGAACCTTCACCATGGCGACCGTGCCGGCCACGGATCGAAGCCCAGCCACGTCCTCGACGTCCCGGATCCCGACGAGGCGAGCGCCGTGCGGGTTGCGCGCGACGTAGTTGCGCAACGCGAGCGTAAATGCTCTCGGCTCGCGCTCGAAGGTCAATGCCTGCGCGGTAGCCCGCATGGTGCGCCCCCTCAGCACGAGTTCAACCGGCGCGCCACCTTCGAGGTTGCGCCACCAGGCCTTGACCTGCCGGTTCGCCACCAGGACGTCGAGCGCACGCTCCTGGGCGACGTAGCCCACGGGTACCGTGTGCCAGGCGCCGGTTCGCCGACCACGAAGCGTGAGCAGCATGACGCTCCGACTCAGCAACCCGTGCACCGGGGACCGCAGGATGGCGGCCACGATCGGGTTGCCGACGTGCCGTTGGAGGCCCGCCACGAGCGCGCTGCTGCGCATGGGGCCAGCATCGGTCCATCCAGTCTGCGTCAGTAGGGCCCTAGGGCCCGGAAGAGGGGCGACCTCTGGCCCCGGCGCCGAGCCCGATTCAGAGGTCCAATGAGAGGGCAAGGAGGGTGCCCATGCCAACCCAGACACAAGAGCAGACTCGGACAGAGCAGTTCAAGATCGACCCCGATCGCCTGTTGGCGGAAATCAGGCGCCTCATCAACGAGGGCAATGTCCGCCGGATCAGCATCAAGCAGGGCGAACACACGATCGTCGAGCTACCCCTGACCGTCGGGGTCGCCGGAGCCGTTCTCGCTCCCTGGCTGGCCGCGGTCGGCGCCATCGCCGCGCTCGTGACCGACTGCAACATCGTGGTCGAGCGCGTCGAACCGGCCGGATAAGGCGGGAGAGGCGAGATGAGCCACTTTGCTTACCTCGCCTACCTCGTCATCGCTGTCGTCGCCATCCTGGCGGAGGGTGCACGGATGGGAATCCTCGACCGGCGGATGGTTCGGTCGCTGCTGGTCACGGTTCCGTTCTTCTTCGTGTTCGACCTCATCGGGGTGGCTCGCGGATGGTTCTATACCGACCCGGCCCTGAACATCTGGGTTCTTCCAGGTGGCGTCTCCGTCGAGGAGGTCATCAACCTCGCGTTCCTGACCGTCTTCTCCGTTGCCCTCTCTCTGGGTTTTCGACGGTGGCGCCGTGAGTGAGTACACGCTTGCCGCGTCGGCGGTGCTACTGGCCGTCGCCGTCCTCGCCGGCGTTCGTGGTGCCTATCGACGGCCCTGGGTCTGGATCGGCGTGGCCGTGTTCGCCGTCCTCACGATCGTGGCCGACGTCGTGTTGACTCGGATTGGCGTCTACCGACACCGATCGATGTTCAATGCCGGCATCTTGATCGACCGGATGCCCATCGAGGATCTGCTCTATGGCATCGCCCTGTACCTGGTCGCCGTCCTCAGCTGGACCTGGCCCGCGAGGCAACCCCATGTTGAGTGAGCTGTTGCGTGCGAGCCGGCCGTTCAGCTGGATCAACACCACCCTTCCATTCCTGGCCGTCGGCCTCTGGGTGCAGCACCGGATCACGCTGGCGCTGGTCCTCGGCGCCGTCTTCTTCCTGTTTCCTTACAACCTCCTCCTCTACGGCGCCAATGACCTCTACGATTTCGAGTCCGATCGCCGCAACCCGCGCAAGGGCGGGCTGATTGAAGGCGGGGTCGTCCCGCCCGGGCACGCACGCCGGCTGTGGCTCGCCATCGCGCTCTCGAGCGTCCCGCTCCTTGGGGCCATCGCCGTGACCACGTTGCCGGGCGCCATCGTCGTGACGCTGACAGCTATCGTGGCGCTCGCCTACTCGGTGCCACCGCTTCGATTCAAGGAGATCCCCGGGCTCGACGCGCTGGCGGCGGCCTGCGCCTTCGTGCTGCCGGCCGTCTGCGGCGCGGTGATCGCGGGCGCCACGGTGGCGGGCTTTCCGTGGCTCTACCTCTGGGCGTTCCTCATCTGGGGTCTGGCCTCGCAGGCGCTGGGCGCCATCCAGGACGTGGCCTATGACCGGGTCGCGCACATCCGATCCATCGCGACCGTCCTCGGACGTCGAGGAACCGCCGTCCTCGCCCTATCCGGCTATCTCACGGCCGTCCTGCTGGTCGCCAGCCCCGGCGGGCCCTCGAGGATCGCCGCCGCGGCCTTGCTCCCCTATCTCTTGCTGGCGGCGTCGTGCGTTCTGGGTGATCCCGCGCAATGGGCGCGGCGCGCCTGGCGCGGGTTTCTCGCGCTCAACCTCCTGTCCGGATTCGTGATCACCATGGTCCTGCTCCAGACCGGCGCCGTCGCGCTCTTGTCGGAGGCGCCGTAATGCCGGCGCGACGGTCACCGAGCGTCGTCGTCATCGGGGCGGGCCTCGGTGGGCTGGCGGCCGCGATTCGGCTGATCGCCGCCGGCTGCGACGTCACGCTCATCGAGGCCCAGTCGTCAACCGGCGGCCGGGCGGGCCAGATCCGGGACGCGGGCTTCGTCTTCGATACCGGGCCCACCCTGATCACGCTCCCCGAGCTGGTCGACGAGCTCTTCCAGCTCGCCGGGTCGTCGATGACGAGCGAGCTCCGCATGCACTCCCTCGATCCCTTCTACCGGATCGCGTGGGAAGACGATCCGCGGGTCTTCTATTTCAACGGTAACCGCGAAGCCATGCGACATGAGATTGGCAAGTTCAGCGCCATCGACGCCCGCCACCTCGACGCGTTCCTGGACGCCTCCGCCGTCATCTACAAGGAGACGATCCTCAAGGCGGCCCACCACAGTTTTCTCCATTTCACGGACTTCCTCGAGGTCGTGCCCGCCATGGTCAGGCTTGGCGCGATCGGCTCGACCGACAGCTTCGTCGGCCGCTTCTTCAAAGAGCCGCACGTGCGCCAGGCCTTCAGCTTTCATCCCCTCTTCATCGGAGGCGACCCCTATCGCGTGCCGGCCGTGTACTCGGCGGTGGCATTCATGGAGATGTCGGGCGGCGTCTGGTATCCGGAGGGTGGCATCGGCGCCCTGGTGACCGCACTCGAACGGCTGGTTCGCAAGCGCGGCCGCGTCATCACGGGGGATCCGGTCGCGACCATCGTGCAGCGGGGAAGCCGCGCGGTCGGCGTACGCACGGAGTCTGGGGCCTCGTATCCAGCCGACTTCGTCGTGAGCAACGCCGATCTCGTAACCACCCATCGCCAGCTCCTGAGCGACCCAGGGCGACATGAGCCCCGCCTCAGCATGAGCTGCTTCCAGCTGTACCTGGGCACCAGCCGGACCTTCCCTGGATTGACCCACCACACCCTGCTGGTCGGTCGGGCCTACCGGCGCTTCATGCGCGACGTGACCGACGCCCGCCGGATGCCCCAGACGCTCAGCCTCTACGTTGACGCGCCCTCTCGCACCGAGCCCGCAATGGCGCCACCGGGCGGCGAGTCGATCATGGCGCTGCTTCCCGTGCCGAATCTGAGTGGCAACGGCCTGTGGCCGGAGATGGAGGGTTGGCTGCGCAATCGCATGCTGTCCGTGCTGGAATCCCACTCTGCACTCGGACTCTCCGGCCTCGCCGACTCGATCGTCGTCGAGCATCATCAGAGCCCGGTCGACTTCCGCGACCGGCTGCGCTCGGCTGACGGCAACGGCTTCGGTCCGGAACCAACCCTCTTCCAGTCGACCTACTTCCGGCAGCACAACCGCGATGAGCGGCTGGGCGGCCTCTACTACGCCGGCGCCGGTACGCATCCCGGCGCGGGCATCCCGGGCGTGCTGCTGGGCGCCGAGGTAAC
>DASWBA010000043.1:0-13054 GCA_036390825.1 Candidatus Dormiibacterota bacterium | reverse complement strand
TTTGTTCACGAACGGCTGCTCGTTTTGGCCTTCATCCGGCCGCGACCCGCCGGGGCCAAGTCGTAACGGGACCTGTAATGACCCGTGATTCAGTTTGAAGCTGAGGACCCTTACCGTTTGCGTTATCTGCAGTAGGGACGTGGGCCACTGAACGACCCGGTCCCAGGTAACGAATTGATGAAAACCAAGCGCTGGCGGGGCCGTGCCGGGCAATCGCTTGTCGAGATGGCGATGGTCTTGCCCATCCTGGCCTTCCTGACCTTCGGCCTGGTGGACTTTGGACGCGGTTACTTCTACCAGGTTTCGGTTACCAACGCCGCGCGAGAAGGGGCCCGGGTCGCCATCCTGAACATCTACACCGGTCCGCAGAACCCGACCTGTTCCATCTCGAACAACTACGCCACCTGCCCGGTGCAGACGGACGCGAACATCATCACCGCGGTCGGTCACGAACTGACCTACAGCGCCATCGCACCATTGTCGATCACAATCTGCCCGCCCCACGACTCCACCGGCTCCACGGCCGGCTGCCCCGACAGCAGCAATCGGGTCGATGACTGGCTGGCGCAGAACCCCATCAACTACTACGTCACCGTCAACGTCAAGTACGACTTCCAGCTGTACACGCCGATGATGCAGCAGCTGGTTGGCAACCCGATTCACATGAGCGTGTCGGTGCAGATGAGGACGAACTACTGATGAACCGGCTGCAGCGGCGGCGCACATCTCGTGGCCAGGCTATGGTCGAGTTCGCCCTGCTATCTACCCTGCTGTTCCTGCTGATCATGGGCATTTTCGACTTCGGGCGGGCGATCGCCGTCTACATCAATATCGCCGAGGCGGCCCACGAAGGGGCTCGCCAGCTCGTGCTGCGCAGCAACTACGCGAGCACCCCGCCCGACAGCGTGATCGTCAACGCCACCTTGGCCAAGATCGGCGGCGGCGGCATGGTGCTCACCGAAGATCCCTGCCTGTCGAACCCGATACCGTGCACGTCGCCATCGATGCCGAGCGTGCCGAACACCGGGTTTATCTGGATCTCGCCAAACCGTACGCCGGGCAATCCCCAGATCACGGTGCGGGTCACCTACCTGTTTTCGCCGATGACCGCGATGATCTCCAACCTCACGGGGACCACGTTCATGATGAGCGCCGGCTCGTCGATGAGGGCGGAGTACTGAGGTGCTGAGCCGCATGCGCCGCCAGCGCTCGGGTCAGGCGATCGTCATCATGGCCCTCTCCATGGTCGCGATCTGCGGCATGCTTGCCCTGGCCATCGATACCGGCCGGCTCTACTTCCAGCGGCGGCTAATGCAGGATGCCGTCGACTCCGGGTCGCTCGCCGGGGCGCAGAGCCTGGTTGGAACCCTGTCCAACCCGAACGGGCTGCCTAACTATTCCCTCTACTACGCGCTGGACGACACCTTCGCGGTCTTCAACCAGAACCCCGCCAACAATGATCCGAACTCGTCCTTCTACACCGCTCCAGTGAACAACACGGTCACCGACACGCAGGGTGGCTATACCGTCACGGCGGTGGCGCCGACCGGCTACAACAACAAACAGGTCCAGGTGACGGTCACGTTCAATGCCACCGCAACCTTCGTGCAGGTGCTCGGCTTCCACCAGATCGGGATCGTCGCCACCGCGACGGCCGAGGCCGGCACCAACGCCAAGACCTACGCCATCTTCGCCTACGGCGGTATCGGCACCGGCAACACGATCAACGTCCAGGGCAGCGGCTTTGCCCAGGTCGACAACGGCCAGGACGGCAACGACTACTGCGCCGGCACCCCCTCGGGCGAAACCATCTCCAATGCCAAGTTCCACTTGCCCACCGGCTACAACGGCATGGTCAACATCAACGGCAACGTCTTCATCAACCAGGCGAACGACAACCAGCACCTGGGCAAGTACTGGACCGCTCAGCCGCCCTTCATGACCGGCCAGGACCCCGAGCCGAACTACCTGATCCCCGATACCACGAACATCACGCCCGTCAACCCGAACCGGGTCAAGATCAACGATCTCGGCAGCGGCCAGTCCGCGACCGTGGGCAACATCACCGTCCACAACACGACCAGTAGCCAGCACGACTTCTACATCTATTACCCGGGCAAATATACGAGTACCATCACGATCCCTTGGAACGCCTCGGGTGACAATACAAACAGCATGTACGTATTTGCCAACGGCATTTACTTCTTCACCAACGGCGCCGACCTGATCACGCATGGCGGCTACATTTCCAACACCAGCAGCGGCCTGCCGCACTACGCCGGCAACGTGGGAGCCACCAACCTCCCACCGGCCGCGGACGGCACCAACGGCGTCGAGTTCGTCTTCGACGGTGGTTCGAACTATTCTGCCGACAACTCGGCCAGCGCCACGCCCAACGACTTCAGCACGTTTTTCGTGTCGCCGAGTTTCGTCCCCACCGGCAGCACGCATATCGCCTTCTTCAGCGCCTCGACCAACACCTCTGGGAACCCCTGGAGCGAGACCTTCAACGTCGGCTCCAGCACCGCCAACCGCTACCAGATATGGGGCACGGTGTTCGACGCCTCGGCCCAGTCGATGACGCTGACGGGCGTTGAGATCGGGCCGCATAACTCGACCCCCAGCGACGACACCAACCCCGGCGGTCCCGGGTCGGCCGGCCAGTACGCGATCACCGGCGAGTTCATCGGGTTTACCCTGGTGCTCGACGACGGCACCCTTCCCGGCAACTCCGCCGGGACCACCCCCACCTGCTCCGGGCAGACCACCGTCTGGTCCAACCGCGGTCATCCAGCCCTGCTGGATCAGTTCAACAAGAACTTCGCCCCGGCGCCCGGTGTCAACTCGTTCTTAGTGAAATAGCTTCTCGGCGAGCAGGACACCCCCCAGCAGCGCCAGCGCCACGCCCGCCAACCGCTCCGCGCCTTCGCGGATGCGTTCGCCAATTCGCTGCCCGAGCCGGATCCCGAGCTGGGTTACAACGAACGTCTGGATGCCGACGAGAACCAGGATGACGAGCACCGGAAAGTGCAGCAGGCCGATGGTAAAGCCGATCGCCAGCTCGTCGATGCTGATGCCGATACCAAGGCCGAGCACGGCCAGACCTTTAGTGCGGGCCAGCAGGCTCAGACTCTTGTCTTCGTCGTCAGCTTGCGGCCGCAGGATGAAGAGCCCGAGAGCGATCAAGATAGCGATCGCGACGTAATCCGCCGCGTTGCCCGCGGCCCGGCCGGCCAGGTTGCCGGCGAAAAAGCCAACCAGCGGCATGCCCACTTCGAAGGTCGTGAAGATCAGGCTGACCCGGGTCCGATCACTCCCCTTCAGGCCGGCCATGCCGAGCGCCGCGGCGACGGCGAACGTGTCCAGTCCGAGTGGCACGACCAACCCGGCCAGCGTCAGCCACATCCGGCCAAATTACACTTCGTGCGTGACGGCGCTCGACCTGATTCGCGAGAAACGCGACGGCCAGGCGCATAGCGACGCCGGGATCCAGTTTCTCGTGCGTGGCGCGACAGACGGCACCATTCCGGACTATCAGCTCGCTGCCTGGTTGATGGCGGTTCGCCTGCGCGGCATGACCGACAGCGAGACGACGGCGTTGACGCTGGCGATGGCGGCCAGCGGCCGGCAGCTCGATCTCTCGGCGATTCCCGGCCGGAAAGTCGACAAGCACTCGACCGGGGGCGTCGGCGACAAGGCCACGCTCGTGGTCGCGCCCCTGGTGGCGGCGGCCGGTGTGCCGGTCGCGAAATTATCCGGTCGGGCGCTGGGCCACAGCGGCGGGACGCTGGACAAGCTCGAGGCCATTCCAGGCTTCCAGGTTGACCTTCCGGTCGATCGATTCATCGACCAGGTCCGTCGCATCGGCATTGCGATCGCGGGGCAAACGTCCGACATGGACCCTGCCGACCGGGCGCTGTACGCGCTGCGCGACGCAACGGCCACGGTCGATTCCGTGCCATTGATCGCGAGCAGCGTCATGAGCAAGAAGCTCGCCGCCGGTGCCGACGCGATCCTGCTCGACGTCAAGTGCGGCCGTGGGGCCTTCATCGCGAGCGTTCCTGAGGCAGAGGCCCTGGCCGACATGCTCGTTCGCATCGGCACCAAGGCCGGCCGTGAGACGGTCGCCTACGTCACCGACATGGAGCAGCCGCTGGGACGCGCGGTCGGTAACGCGCTCGAAATCAGGGAAGCCATCGAGACGCTCGCAGGTCGGGGTCCCGCTGACCTGGAGGGCCTCTCGCTGCGGCTGGGCGCCGAGATGCTGCGGCTCGCCGGCCATGCCCCGGTCGACCTGGACCGGCTGCTTCGCGATGGCTCTGCATTACGCAAACTTGCGCAACTCATCGAGGCGCAAGATGGCGACCCCAGCGTGATCGACGATCCCCGGCGCTTGCCTTCGGCACCAGTCAAACAACCCGTGACGGCCCGAGCCGCCGGCTACGTCGCGCGCGCCGACGCGCTCGAGATCGCGCTCGCCGGCAAGGCGCTGGGGGCGGGGCGCGACCGCAAAGACGCGAAGATCGATCTGGCCGTTGGCATCGTGCTCGCAAAGAAAGTCGGCGACCCTGTGGCCGCCGGCGAGGTCCTGGCCGTGATCCACGCCCGAACGCCGGACGATGCCGAGAACGTTACGGAGCGGGTTGCGGCGGCCTTCACGGTAGCGGGCCAAGCGGAGCCCCGAGCACTGGTTCTGCGACGCGTCACGGCTTCGGGTGTCGAACGGCTCGACGCGTAACGCATCCGGCAAGGCCGTCGTCCGATGCTGATCTCGTGCATCGGGTATCGCGTGGTCAGGTTGGGGCGGAGTTCGCTATGGTGCTGGCGTTCGTATTTGCGGTTGGCATCATGAGTGTTCAGTTCTTCGGCCTGGCGCTCAGCGCCGCCAAGGTCAACCACGCCGCGCAGGAAGCCGCCTTTGTCGCGGGCAGCAGCCCGGAAGCCGCCGCCGGTAGCACGACCCCTTGCTGGGCCGTGACCGGCGGGCTCGCGCACCCGCAGGGCTACGCCGATGCAGCGATCTGTCGCACCGTGCTCGAGAACCTCGGCGACCTGAATCCGGACCAGGTAAGCGTCTCGGTCTCGCCGACGCTCCTCAACCGCAGCAAGAACGTGCCGATCCACGTGACCATCACCTACCACCAGCCGGTCACGTCGCCCCTGCTCCGGCTCTTCATGGGCGAGACCTTTACCACCACCGGCGACGCCTGGAGCCAATAAGCCAAAAACCCCCCTTACCCTCTGGGGCAGGGCAGGGTGGGGGCATGAGCACCGAGTACACTCACGTCGGCCATGGGGGACGTGCAGTACCACATTCGTTGCAAGCCGGGTGACGTCGGCGAGGTCGTCCTGCTGCCGGGCGATCCCGGCCGGGTGGAGCCGATTGCTAGGCTGCTCGATCGGCCACGACTGATTGCCCGGAATCGCGAGTACACGACCTACACGGGGGAGCTCGGCGGTCGGATGGTTTCCGTCTGCTCGACCGGGATCGGCTCACCGTCGACCGCGATCGCCGTCGAAGAGCTGGCCGCCATCGGAGCGACGACCTTCATCCGGGTGGGCACCACCGGATCGATCCAGAAGGGCGTGCACTTTTCTGATCTTGTGATCGCGACGGCAGCTGTCCGGGACGAGGGCACGACTCCGAGCTACGTGCCACTCAGCTATCCGGCCGTGGCCGACGTTGAGCTCGCCACGGCCATGCTGGCCGCCGCCCGGGCGGCAAACCAGGTCGCGCATGCAGGGATCGTCCGCAGCCACGACGCGCTCTACACGGACTTGCACGCCGCTCGCATGCCTCGGCGCGAAGAACTCGAACTTGCGCTGCAGGTCTGGAGCCGCGCGCGTGTGCTGTGCAATGACATGGAGACGTCAACGATCTTCGTGATCTGCGCGCTGCGAGGCCTTCGGGGCGGGTCGGTGCTGACCGTAGTCAACGAGCCCGGCGAAGAAGCGATCGACCCGGCACGGGTCGCGGCCCTCGACCTGACGCCGATGTTCCGGGTCGCGCTCGGTGCCGTCCAACAGCTGGCGCCACTGAAGGCCTGAGCATGGAGCTTGGCACCACGCTGACGGTAAAGAACCGCCTGGAATGGCGCCGCTGGCTGGCGAAGCATCACGCCGATACGAAAGAAATCTGGGTGGTCTACTACAAGAAAGCATCCGGCAAGTCGGGGATCAGCTACGAAGACTCCGTCCAGGAAGGGCTCGCCTACGGGTGGATCGACGGCCAGACCAAGTCGATCGACGATGCAACCTACGCCTGCCGTTTCACGCCCCGCCGCCCCGGCAGCAACTGGTCGGCCTCCAACATCGCCCGCGTCAAGCAGCTGCTCGCCGACGGCCGCATGGCTGAGCCCGGCCTCGCCACGCTGCCCGAAAACCTCCGCCCAAGGGTCAGGGAGGGGGCGTGACGCTCCACGTTGTCGAGCATCCACTTGTCGCGCATTACTTGACCCGGCTGCGCGACCGCGAGACGACCCCGGATGAGTTCCGTGAGGCGTCCGACAAGATCATTACGCTCCTTCTCTACGAGGCCACCCGTGACCTGCGCACCCGGACCTATCGGATGCAGACGCCGCTGGAAGAGACCAACGGCTATGCGATCGGCGACCGGGTGGTCGCGGTGCCCATCCTGCGGGCCGGTCTCGGGCTGGTCGGACCGGTGCTCGAGCTGTTGCCCCACGTCACCGTCGGCTACATCGGCCTGGAACGAGACGAGCGAACGGCCGTCGCCTCCCGCTACTACGTCAAGCTGCCCCCCGACATCGCCGGCAAAGCCGTCATGATCCTCGACCCGATGCTGGCCACCGGTGGCACGGCCATGAAAGCCGTCGAGATCATGAAGGAATACCAGCCGGCAAGCGTTCGCCTAGTGTGCGTCGTGGCAGCTCCCGAGGGGATCCAGGCGCTGCAGGCAGCGCATCCGGACGTCCAGATCTTCACGGCGGCGCGGGATCGCGGGCTGAACGCCCAGAAGTACATCATGCCCGGGCTGGGCGACTACGGCGATCGTCTCTTCGGTACCTGACGCCAACCGTCCTGATTCTCGTCATCTGCCTGTTGCTGCTGCTGCAGGCCGGCGCCACCAGGATCCAACCACCGGCAGCGCATGTCCCGGTCGGTTGCGCGCAGGTGTTCCGGGTCGGCCTCGTCGCCGACGTCGCCGGCCTCGATTCCAGTGCTGACGCGGCTGTCTGGCGCGGCGTTCATGACGGCCTGCGCGGCCTGAGGTGCGCTCAGGCGGAAGTCGCCGTCCCGACACGCCCGTCGGACTATCGCCGGATGCTGCAGGCCTATGCCGGTGATGACCTCGTCATCGCCGCGAGCTTCCTGCTGACGGACGCCGTTGCGGATGTCGCTCGGGCCAACCCGGGGACGCGCTTCATGCTCGTCGACCCGATGGTCGCGCCAATGCCGCCGCCCAACGTGGCGGTGCTGGTTTTTCGTGAAGACCAGGCGGCATTTCTGGCCGGTGCCCTCGCCACGATGGTCACCAGGACCGGCCTGATCGCCGGCGTCTATGGTCCATCTGGGGTCGCCGACCAGCGCAACCGCTCAGGCTTCGAGCACGGCGCCGCGTTCGTCAGGCCCGGCATCCGCGTGCTCGGGGCGTACCAGCCGGCTGGAGACGGCCTGCCCTACGCCAATCCCGGATGGGGCGCGGCGCGAGCCCGCGCATTCGTGCGCCAGGGGGCGGACCTCATTTTCGGCACGGGCGGGTCGACCGGCACGGGAGCCTTGCGCGGCGCGGCGCAAGCCGGCGGCGTGTGCATCGGCGCCGGCGATTCGTCACGGGACCCGGCCGTCAGCGACTGCCTGCTGGCCAGCACGATCAAGCATGTCGATCGGGGCGTCGCCCTGATGGTGGCCGATGCCGCCGCCGGGCGCTGGGCCGGCGGCATCCGGACCGTTGGTCTTGCCGAAGGTGCGGTCGAGCTCGGTCCGGTTCAGCACGAGCTGCCGTCCGACCAGCTCGAGCACCTGCAGATCATTGCCGCCGGGCTTGCCTCCGGGACCTTGAAGACCGGCGCCTGAGGGGCGCACCGACCAGAGAAATTTCCAACAATTAGCTGCTACAATCGCCCGGAATCGAGGGGTCTCACCACTTTACTGAAGGGGATGACGCATGAGGAAAGCACCCGTTCGTTTGCTCAGTCTCGGCGTAGCTCTGACGCTGGCGGTCGTCCTGGCCGCGTGCGGCAGCAGCGCCAGCACCGGCGCGACGCCGACGCCAAAACTCATCAAGGTCGGCCTCGTGACCGATACCGGCGGTCTGAACGACAAGAGCTTCAACCACCTGGCGGCGCTCGGCCTCAGCAAGGCCGCGTCGACAGGAAATATCTGTTCGAGCCTGACCTGTTCGGGCCAGCTCGGGGTGCAGGGCGATGTCACCGAGTCGCACGCCAACTCGGACTACATTCCCAACCTGACGAACTACGCCACCCGAGGCTATGACCTCGTGATCGGCGTCGGCTTCCTCATGGCCGAATCAATCGGAACCGTGTCCGGGAACTTCCCGAACATTCACTTCGCCATCATCGATGGCGTCGGCACCGACTCGAAGGGCAACGACCTCAAGCACGCCAACGTCGTCGGCCTGCTCTTCAAGGAACAAGAGGCCGGTGCGCTGGTGGGCACGATCGCCGGCGTCCTCGAAAAAGACAATGCGGGGGCGAAGAAAAAGAACACGATCGGCTCGATTGGCGGCATCAAGATCCCGCCGGTGGATCATTACATTGCCGGCTACCAGTGGGCGGCCAAGCAAGTGAACCCAACGATCAAAACGCTCAACGGCTACTCGAATAACTTTTCCGATCCGACCAAGTGCGCCGGGATCGCGGCCAACCAGATCTCGCAGGGAGCGGACATCCTGTTCCAGGTGGCGGGCGGCTGTGGCAACGGGGTCCTGACCGAGGCGGGCAAAGATGGCGTCTGGAGTATCGGGGTTGATGCCGACCAGGGTGCCGTCGACAAATCGGTCATCGCCAGCGCGCTGAAGCGTGTCGATGTGGCGACGTACACCGCCATCAAGTCCGTCAAAGACAACGCGTTCACGGGCGGCGTCACGCTCTTCGGTCTTGCCAACGACGGGGTCGGCTACCAGGCCGACAACGGGACCCTGCCGGCCGACGTGATGACAGCGCTGACCGACATGACGTCAAAGATCAAGTCGGGCTCCGTCACGGTGCCCGATACGGTTCCGTAGAGCAGCCGGAGTTAGAGTGAAGCGGCCAGATGGCCGCAGCAGCTAAGCGCAGCGCCCGGCGGGAGCCGCCGCAGATCGTCAAGAGTCTGCGGCGGATGGGCCGGGCGCTGGCTGTTCCCGCCGGGTCGGTGCTGCTCGCATTCGCCGGTGGCGCCGTCATCGTGGCCGTCACGGGCGGCGACCCGGTGAAGGCCTACCAGGCTCTGGCCTGCGGCGGGTTCGGCCTCTTCTGCTTTGGCGGTGAGCCGTCCATCCTGCAACTCTCGAACACCCTGGTGGTCGTGACCCCGCTGATCATGGCTGGCATTGCGGTTGCGCTGCCATTTCGGGCGGGCATGTTCAACATCGGCGCCGAGGGACAGCTCATCATGGGCGCGATTGCCGCGGCGACGGTCGGGATTCATTTCGGGGGCTGGCCGGCCTTCATCCTGTTGCCCCTGGTGCTGATCTGCGGGGCGCTGGGCGGCGCGATCTGGGGCGGCATCGTTGGCGTGCTGAAAGCCGTAACCGGCGCCCACGAAGTCGTGACCACCATCATGCTCAATTTCGTCGCCCAGTGGTTCTTGCGATTCTTGATCATCGGTGGTCCTCTCCAACTCCCGGGCGGCAGCTCGAAGTCCTCGCCGATCGGCACCTCCGCGCAACTGGCCACGCTGGTCCCGCACAACAGCCAACTTTTCCTGGGACTCCCGGGTGCTGTCTATCGCGCGCACACCGGCCTCTTCGTGGCGCTTGCCGCCGCCGGGGTGTTTGCCTTCTTGCTCTGGCGGACGTCCCTGGGCTACGAGATTCGCGCCGTCGGGCAGAGCCAGCGCGCCGCCCGCTACGGCGGCATCAGCGTCCGCAAGACGCTCGTCGTCAGCATGCTGATCGCCGGCGGCTTCGCCGGCCTGGCCGGCGCGGTGCAGATCGCGGGCGTCGATCACAACCTCACCGACCAGTACTTCACGGACACGACCGGCTTCGACGCCATCGCCGTGGCCCTGCTCGGCCTCAACAGCGCCGTCGGCATTATTTTGTCTGCGATTCTGTTTGGCGCCCTGCATGCCGGCGGCAGCACGATGCAAAGCGACGCGGGCGTGTCCGGCAATCTCGTCTATGTCTTGCAAGCCTTGATTCTGTTCTCGATCGCCGCCAATTTTCTCCGTGGCTTCAAGCTCCGGCTTCCCTCATTGGGACGGGTACCAGCGACGCCTGCGGCCGACGCCGCGGCGGCCGCCGTCGCGCAGGAAACCGAGACCGAGCTTTCGCGGGACGACAAGGGCACGCCACCATGACCTTCGTTGGCGATATTTTTCGCTTGATTGGCACAGCTGACCTCTGGCACGCATCGCTCCAGTACGCCGCCTTGCTCCTGCTCCCGGCGCTTGGCGGCGTGATTTCAGAAAGATCCGGGGTCGTGAATATCGCGATGGAAGGCATGATGCTCACGGGGGCGTTCTTCGCCGTCGTCATCGACCTCGCCGTGCATAACGTGTTCCTTGCCGTGCTGGCGGCCATGATCGCCGGCGGCCTGATGGCGTCAATCCACGCCGTGGTGTCGATCCGTTACCGGGCGAATCAGATCGTCAGCGGTGTGGCGATCAATATCTTCGCCGCCGGCATCACGGTCTTCTTACTCAACAGGTTCTACGGCCTGGCCGACGTCGGACAGGTGCCATCGAACAACGCGTTGCCCAACTGGAACGTGCCACTGCTCGGCCAGATTCCGTTCGTGGGGCGGGTCTTGTTTCAACAAAACGTCATGGTCTACGTGGCGCTCATCGTCCTGGTCTTAACGCAAGTCATCCTCTTCCGGACCCGCCTCGGCCTGCGTTTACGTTCGGTGGGCGAGCATCCGCAGGCGGCCGATACGGCAGGCATCAATGTCTATGTCTTGCGCTACGGCGCGGTGATCACCAGCGGCATACTCTCGGGGTTGGCGGGGGCGTTTCTATCGATTGGCATCGCCAATACGTTCGTGCCTAACATGACCGACGGCCGCGGCTACATCGCCCTGGCGGCGATGATCTTCGGCAAGTGGACGCCGATCGGCGCCTTTATCGCAACCCTGATCTTTGGCTTCGGCCAGGCGATCTACGATGCCAACTCGAGCATTCATATCTCGGCGTATTTGCTCAGCATGACGCCCTATTTGTTGACCCTGGTGGTGCTGGCCGCCGTCGTGCGGCGTAGTAGCCCGCCGGCCGCCGACGGCATCCCGTACGTCCCGGGGGCCGAATGACGGACGAGTCGCCGGCCGTAGGCGCCGACCGTTTGGCCGTCGAAATGCGGGGCATCGTGAAAGTCTTTCCGGGTGTCACCGCCAACGATCATGTCGACTTGCAAGTCCGGCAGGGCGAGATCCTCGCGCTCGTCGGCGAGAACGGCGCCGGCAAGAGCACGCTGATGAACATTCTTTATGGCTTGATTCACGCTGATGCCGGCGAGATCCTGATCGAGGGCAAGCCGGCGCCGATGCAAGGCCCACGCGACGCGATTCGGCACGGCATCGGCATGGTGCACCAGCATTTCATGCTGATCCCCGTTTTTAGCGTAGGCGAGAACGTCGTCCTCGGGAGCGAGCCAGTACGGCCGGGTGGCTTTTATGACTACGCTAGGGCGCGCGCCGCCATTTCGGAGTTGACGCGACAATACGGCCTCGCTCTCGACCCCGACGCCCGCGTCGAAGATCTCCCCGTCGGCCTCCAGCAGCGGGTCGAGATTGTGAAGGTCCTGTATCGCGGCGCGAGGATTCTGATCCTCGACGAGCCGACCGGCGTCCTCACGCCCCAGGAGTCACTGGAACTTTTCCGTGTGCTCCGCGGCCTGGTCCAGAGCGGCAAGACGATTATTTTTATCAGCCACAAGCTCAAAGAAGTGCTCGAGATCTCGGACAGAATTACCGTCATGCGCCGCGGCAAGGTCGTCGGTCACCTGATCACGAAGGACACGGACGAGCAGGAAATCGCCCGCCTGATGGTTGGCCGCGATGTGCTGTTGCGGGTCGAGAAGACCGAGGCGAAGCCGGGGCTGCTCGCGCTTCGAGTCGAGAATCTTTCGGCAAATTCTGAACAGGGTGTGCCGGCCCTCCGCGGCGTCTCGTTCGAGTTGCACCAGGGCGAGATCCTCGGTATCGCCGGCGTCGAGGGTAACGGGCAGAGCGAGCTGGTCGAGACGCTCGCTGGCACGAGACGTTCGTCTGGTGGCCAGGTGTTTCTGGCCGACCGCGACGTCAGCAACCTGAGCGCGGACACGATACGACTTGCCGGTGTCAGCCACATCCCCGAAGATCGCCGCGGCGCCGGCCTGGTCCTGAATTATTCCGTGGCCGACAACCTGATCCTGGGACGGCAACGGACCCGCGTGTTCGCCTGGGATGGGCTGGTCCTGCGGCTGAAGGCAATTTTCAACTGGGCGCAACGACTGATCAAGGAATTTGACATTCGGACGCCGAGTTCGACCACGCCCGCGAGGACGCTCTCGGGGGGCAACCAGCAGAAGATCATCGTCGCCCGCGAGATGGCGACCGAGCCACGCGTGCTGCTGGCTGCGCAGCCCACGCGCGGGGTGGATATCGGCGCCATCGAATTTATTCACCGGCGCCTGATCGCCGAGCGAGACGGCGGGGCCGCGATTCTGCTCGTTTCGGCTGAGCTGGACGAGGTGCGGTCGCTGTCTGATCGAATTGCCGTGATGTATGAGGGCCGCATCGTAAGCATCGAGCCGCCGGACGCGCCGGAGGAACGCTTGGGCCTCTTGATGACCGGAGGTGGATCCGGCGATCGGCGCAAGGCTGGCTAGCCGGGACCTTTCCCTCCCCCGAGCCAGGGTCCCGGTGGGGGCAATCGTCGTCTTGTTGGCCGG
>DASWBA010000042.1:0-7281 GCA_036390825.1 Candidatus Dormiibacterota bacterium | reverse complement strand
GCACTGGACCGACGTCTCCCCACCCTCCATCCCCGGACGGACCAACAAGAACGAGGAGTTCTTCCTCGACGCATCTCATGCGTGGGTAGCTGAAACCGCGACTTCGTCATCTGCCTGTATCGATCATGTGGTGATCTTTCGGACAGCCGACGGAGGTCGCAGCTGGCAGCAGCAGGACGACCCGCCTCTTCCGGTTTGGCCAGTTGCCGGGACCACAGACGTGCTTTGGACCGGCAGCAACAACCACGCGCAGCTGCTGGACTTTATCGATCCTTTGAATGGTTGGCTGCTTTTGGGGTCTGGCCCTCCGAACACAGGGGAGGCCGGGGCGTCGTCTTCGTGGATCGGAGCGGCCTGGAGGACGGGGTCTGTCTGGAACACCAACGATGGAGGCGTCACTTGGGCAGTTGCACCGAACCCCTTTGCGGCCGTCGGTTGCGTCCCCACCAGCGGCGCACTGGTTAGAGCCAACTTGTCGTTCTTGTCGCCATCGGACGGCTGGATGCTTGCCTCCTGCGAACGGAGTGCTTATCCCGCCAACTTGCTGGTTACCCACGATACTGGGCTCTCGTGGAGTCGCGCGGCAACCCCACTGGCGCCGGAGGAAGCGCCTGTGTTTTTCGACTCCACGCATGGCGTGGCGAAGGCAACGGGCGGTCTCATCGTCACATCGGACGGCGGAAGGACCTGGACAGCCCACACTTCGCCCGGCTCGTATGGGGTCGATTTCATCAATAAGAACGAAGGCTGGGCGGTAGGTCCTGGAGGCAACACACTTCAATGCCCTCAGCCCAATGACGCTGCTTGCAACGGAAATTTCCGCTTGTACTACACGCACGATGGCGGCGTGACCTGGACGCCTGGTGCGCGTACCAGCCTGACGATGATGGCGCCGAAGTGGTGGCCGCCAGCGTATCTCCACTTCGTCGACTCGAAGACCGGTTTCGTTCAGGTCGGAGAAGACTCGTTGGAGCCGGGTATTTACGTGACGCGGGACGGCGGCCGTACGTGGACGAAAGTCGATGCGACGATTCAAGGCCCTTAATCCAAACCATCGCGATCGCGTAGTGCTCGCGAGGTGTTTGCTCGCCGTGGTCTACGGGCTACCGGCTGCGTTGACCACTTGCCAAGTCGCAACGTCGAATGCTGCAAAGCCGAATCCGGACTCTGGCCTGGTCCCATGATGACGGGGGGAATCCGCCAGCGGCGTCGGGTCTTTCTGTTGCTGGGGGCCTGCGCCCTGATGGCGTCGCCAGCGTGCAGCAGCACCGCGCCTTCAGCCCAGCCATCGCCTCACCCAGTACTGAACCTGGTGGCCCCTGAGGATGTTGCCATCGATCATTCCGGCCGGGTCTATTTCTCCGACTATGGGGGCAACCGGGTGTTCCAATTCCTTCCGGACGGTAGCGTGCACGTGGTCGCGGGGACCGGTACTAGCGGTGAGACCGGCGACGGTGGCCCCGCAGTGGAAGCGACGATGCTGGGTCCTGCGGGCCTCACTTTTAACAGTGCCGGGGATCTCCTGATCGCAGAGCACGACGGCGGCCGCATTCGCCGGGTCGACGCTCACGGAATCATCACCACCTTCGCCATCCTCAGCCCCTTGCCCGCCCAAGGCGAGCACCCTTCTAGTTATCCCGTCGGACTGGCGGCAGCATCAGACGGATCCGTCTGGGTTGGCGAGGAAGGCGACGGGTTGGTTCGGTCCGTTGATGACGCGGGAATTACCACCGGCTTCTTTGGGGCACCCATCCCGGGCGAAGCCTTTAGACCGGGATATCTGGCTTTAGATACGGCAGGAAACCTGTACGTGGCAGACCGCGCAACCGTTCAGCGAACAGGATGCCGAATTGTGCGCTTCGGGCGAGATCCGCCTCAGGTCATCGCCGGCACGGGACAGTGCGGCTACTCGGGCGACGGCGGACCCGCGACTGCCGCTCAGCTTGATGATCCGAATGGTCTTGCGTTTGATGCCGCGGGAAACCTCTACGTCGCAGACTCGAACAACGAGCGCATTCGCCGCATCGACGAGCACGGCATCATCACCACCGTTGCCGGAACTGGCGTCGCGAGTACCTTCGGCGATGGCGGCCCAGCCACCAAAGCGAGGCTGGCGAGTCCATTCGGGATTGCGATTGCTCGCCGCGGCTTGCTCTACATCGCCGAGGGTGTTGGCAAGAGGATTCGGGTTCTAAACCTATCTAGTGGGATCATCACGACCGCGGCGACCTGAATTCGGGCGCTCCCGCATGCCATACGCTACTGGTCGGCACGTACAGCTGGCCTAGCTGTGCGGCCAGCCATTCGAGCTCCGCTTGATCGTCCGGGTCGGGTTTGAGTTGCATCTCAGCGAGAATCTGTTTTCCGACTGCGTGCCACTCAGCAGCCTCGTCCCGCTGACCTCTAAGGATCGCGACTCCAGCGCGATTGAGCGCGCTCCAAGCCCTGCTGTATGCATCTGTTGCCCCGGTCGCGCCGCATGCTTCGAACCATGCCTCCGCGGCGTCGGGACCGCCAAGATGAAGCTCGACCCAACCGAGGTTGTGCTGCTCCATCGCGATCCATGCCCCGTTGGCCAGCGCGGTGTTCAGATCGAGACTCTCGATGTAAAGGTTTCGCGCGCGGGCATGATCGCCCTGTAACCGCACACCGGCGGCTTGCAGGTGCAGGGGCGCAGCCTCTGCCTCGCGATCGCCCGCATCCCGAGCCAAGCGCCGACCCTCCGATGCGAGCTCGACGACTCGCCGATAATCCCCATCACGCAGGGCGACGCGAGCCAGCCCCGTCATAGCCTCACATTCGCCCCGCACATCCTTGGTCCGTCTGGCGAGCGAAAGCGCTTCCTCGTTACGGGCAAGTGAGCGCTCACGGTCACCTGCACGAAACGCAAGGAGACCGTCGCCATACAACGCGCGCACCCGCCAAACGCTTATTGCGTCTGCTGGAGCGCCTAATGCGACGGCCGCCGCGGAGGCGCCTTCCGACAACGCTCCTTCCGACATCCAGGCGCGCCAGGCGCGGCCGAAGAGCTCCAGCGCCGAAACTGAGTCACCGACGGCTGCGAACGCCTTCACAGCGGCCGAGAGTCCTGGCAGGTCATCGCGCAGCGTTCGAAGATCCCCTGCCCGAGCGAGCTTGAGCGCCTCCTCCGCCGTCATCGAACAGCCATGGTCCTATCGAGCTCCGCTACATGCTTGACGGGTCTGCTCCGATTGATTCTCGATACTCCTGTCTGAATTCGGCCTAAGCGGCCCCGGACGTTCCTGCGCCGCTAGATGATCTACATGTTGTGGTCAGTCTCCCGCGCGCGTCAATTGGCGGCATTTGACAGCTTCGTTTGACAGCTTCGTGCCGACACTCGGCGATGGACCGGGAGCACTGATGTCAGGGTCTATGCAAATTCCTGCCGGAAACAGCGCTGTACGGCGCGTATAGAGGGTGGAGATGGCCGTACAGACCGTATCGATGACGCTTGTGCAGGACGCCAAGAAGGGCGACCAGGTCGCATTCATGAGCCTCCTTGAACCCTCGCTCGAACCAGGCTATCGGCTGGCCTGTGGAATGCTGCACGACCATCAGGCCGCAGAGGACGCGGTGCAGGAAGCCGCTCTCAAGGCCTGGCGCAAGATGGGCCAGCTGCGTGAGGGCCACGAGCTGAGACCCTGGTTCCTTGGCATCGTGGCGAACGAGTGCAGGACTGTCCTGCGGTCGCGCTGGTGGTCGGTGCTGAAATGGCCCGAGTCTGAGCACGCGATCGAGACTTCTCCAGACTCGGCTTTGAGCGGAATCGAACTCCGCCGCGCGCTGCGACGCCTCGACATGGATAAGCGCCTGGTGCTCGTCCTTCACTGGTACCTGGATCTCCCGTTGGACGAAATCTCAGTCATCACCGGCAGCAGCGTCCATGCCGTCGAAAGCCGGCTGCAGCGCGGAATGGCCGAGCTCAGACGCCGGATGGAGGGAGGACGCGATGCGAACTGACAGCGAGCTGAGATCTGAGTTTCGATCGGCCCTCGAGGCTGTGACGCCGCCGGCTCCGTGGCTTGGCCAGACGGTGAAGAAGGAGCTTGGGACAAAGCTGTCGACCAGGCGAGCCGATCGGGCTCGGGTTCAGCTCAGGTTCGGCTTGAACGTGGTCGCCATACTGGTGCTACTCGCCGTTGCGATCGCAGCAGTAGGCGTCTACCTGACCCTCCACCAGTCTGTCGTCCCGGCGCATCCCGGTGCCGGACGTGTGTTCTTTCCGACCAAGATGGTCACTGCGTCCACCGGCTGGTCTTGGGTCGGGAGTTCGGAGCTCTGGCGTACCACGGATGGGGGAGTAAATTGGACAAACGTGAGCCCGCCGTCCCTGCCCGACAGGTTGGTTCATTACGCCGGCGACCTCCACGGACCCGCCTACTACTCCGACGTTGCTTATTTGCTGGATGCAACCCATGCCTGGGTCGCTGAGACAGGCCACAGCGCGGCTTTCGGCGCCGGACTTTACATAGCGACTTTTCGTACCACCGATGGCGGGAAGACCTGGCACGAAGGTGCATCCCTCGGGGGCGTGTCTCCCGCGCTCTACTTTCTAGACGAGAACCACGGGTGGCTGCTGCTGCCCACCCAAAGCTCCCTGCTCCTCTACACCACTGATGACGGGGGGGTCAGCTGGAAGCCCACAACGTCTGTCGCGGAGACCGTGCCACCCCCGACTGGTTCGCCGACGATTGCCTCGCCGACGATTGTCTTCAGTTCTTTGACCACCGGCTGGCTATTGAGTACCGACGGGAGCCTGCTGGTGACACACGATGGTGGTGCCACATGGCAGGTTCAGCCCCTGCCCATAACGCCAGAAGCCGGCGGTGTCAGCCCGCCGAGGTTCTTCGATCCCCAGCATGGGCAGATCATCGCCTGGGCTTCATCAGCGTCTCCGGCGGTGCTGCTAGTCACCTCGGACGGCGGCAGCACCTGGGTCGTTCGCTCGATCCCCGGTGAGATCCAATTTGGCGGCAACTTTATTGACGCCAGCCACGGATGGGTGATCGCTGGATCGGCTGCCGATTTCGACGCGGTGCCTGGCGTACCCCTCCCCTTGTACAGGACCGAAGACGGCGGCCTGACGTGGGTTCGCATCCCGACGAACGTTGTCTGGCGGTCGCAGGACGGCCACGTGGGCCCTATCGACATTCTCGTGTTCGTCGATCAGAACAACGGATTCGCGGTCAGGGAAAAGTACATGGCCAACGGCTCCACCCAGTGGCTCAAGACAACCGACGGAGGACGCACCTGGACGGTCGTGGTCGAGGCTCCCTAAATTCCTTAGGGAGCGACCGGCTCGTAGGTCGCAATCATCACGCACTTTCACGACAGCGTCAGCGCGGGAATAATGTCAGGCACGTAAACGCGCATCACCAGCGAGCCTAGGCCGAGCGTGTAGAAGCGCGAAACAGCTTCGTTGACAGCTTCGCCGGGAGACTCCGTGATTAATCAGGAGACGCCCTGAGACTACGCGTCATGTTCCTAATACGGCAGAGAGTGTGCAAGTTCGGCACGTAGGCGACAACGCCTTCGGCTCCCGCGCGACATTACTTCGGCTGATTCGCTACAGCCACTTCGGTACCTACGCGACACTCCGCGGCCATGAGGGAGATGAGCGTGACTGAGCAGTCGACGGTGCCCTGGTTCTTGTCTCGCTGCGCTTGCACCGCCGCCTCCGCCCGGACAATGCGAAGCTACGCGGCATGGAACGCTCTTATGCATCGGACAATGCACGCGAGCTCGAACGTCTGAGGGCGCTGGTTTCAAAGCTGAGCGACCAAGAGCTCGGCTCGATGGTCAACGAATACTGGACCGTCGCCGCCGTTCTGGGGCACATGGCATTCTGGGATGGCCGCGCCCTGTTCCTCGCTGGAAAGCTGCAGCGCGAGGGGACCCTCACGCCATCCGACGGCGAGCCGGAAGACGTGGACTGGATCAACGATTCGACCCGCCCGCTGATCCACGCCATCCCTCCGCGCCAGGCGGCCGAGGTCGCTTTGCGCATCGCCGAGGAGACTGACGAGCTCGTCGCGTCTCTGTCCCCCGAGCTCGTTGCGAAGATCGACGCCAACAGCCCACTGAATCCTGTTCGCGCCCACCATCGCGGTGAGCACCTGGACGAAATCGAGGCCGCCCTTGCCGGCACTACACATGACGATCCTCGATGAGGTAACCCAGCTCACCTGCGATCTCGTTGCGATCGAGTCCGTGAATCCCGACCTGGTGAACCACGGAGGCGGCGAGAGGGCGATCGCCTCATTCGTCGCCTCGTGGCTTCGCGACCAGGGCCTCATCGTCGAGACCATCGAGCCCGTCCCCGGCCGCCCAAGCGTGGTCGGAATCCTTGGCGGAAAGGGCGGCGGGCGGAGCCTGATGCTCAACGCCCACATGGACACGGTCGGCGCGGGCGGCATGCCGGACGCGTTCAAACCATTTGTCGAGGCAGGGAGGATTCACGGCCGCGGCGCCCTCGACATGAAGGGAAGCCTGGCTGCCATCATGGTCGCCGCG
This sequence comes from Candidatus Dormiibacterota bacterium, assembly GCA_036390825.1. Lineage (GTDB taxonomy): Bacteria > Chloroflexota > Dormibacteria > CF-121 > CF-121 > CF-13. Next base: position 747 of record DASWBA010000042.1, on the reverse strand, counting down.
AAACACGCCAGGGCCCTCGACCTCGCCGGCGACGTGATCGTCACAGCCGTCGCGGACGAGGAGGTGGCGAGCATTGGCACGAGCTCCGTCCTCGAGCGTTTCAAGGCCGACGCGGCGATCGTCACCGAGCCGACCGAGCTGCGCCTCTGCACCGCGCACAAGGGATTCGTTTGGCTCGAGGCCGAGGTGAACGGCGTGGCGGCACATGGCTCGCGAGCCGATATTGGAGTCGACGCCATCGCTCGCATGGGCTCCGTCCTGACCGGGTTGATGCAGCTAGACGAAAATCTGCGCGGTGGCCCGCGTCATCCGCTCCTCGGAACGGGCTCGATCCACGCATCTCTCATCGAAGGTGGTCAGGAGCTGAGCACATACCCCGCGCGCTGCATCTGCAAGATCGAGCGCCGGACCATTCCAGGCGAGGATGGAGCGAGCGCCCTGCGCGAATTCGACGAGATCGTCGAGAATGCGCGCCGCCACGTGCCCGCCCTAGACGCTTCGATCCGGGTGACTCTGGCGCGCGACCCTTCCGAGGTCAGCGCGGACTCCGACATCGCCGTCGCGGTCGCGGAATCAGCGAGCTATGTGCTCGGGGCCCGACCAGATGTGGTCGGAGTCGCTTACTGGATGGACATGGCGCTCACGAACGCCGCCGGCATTCCGACTGTGGCTTTTGGACCGTCTGGCCAGGGAGAACACGCCGACGTTGAGTGGGTCGACGCCGCCTCGCTCGAAAGCTGCGTCAGG
>DASWBA010000041.1:0-8347 GCA_036390825.1 Candidatus Dormiibacterota bacterium | reverse complement strand
GGTGGGTGTCAGCCGCTGCAGTCCCATCAAAACAATCTTAGATCTTCCTTAGTGGTCGCTCAGAAACACCTCATCTCGACGCGGTTCAATGCGAGGACTGTCATGCCAGGGAGGATCTCATGATCAATCGACCGCTCGTCGCTCGCGATGAAGCCGCGAGCCCGACGCAAGCCGCCCGGGAGCTCGCCGCCCGCGTGCCCGCGCCGATCGAACAGATCCTGTTCGAAGTCAAACGCCTGATCGTCGGCCAGGACCGCCTCCTCGAGCGCCTCCTGATCGCGTTGCTGTCCGGCGGGCACGTCCTGCTGGAAGGCGTTCCGGGGCTGGCCAAGACCGTGACCGTGAAGGCGTTCGCGCAGGTGATCGGCGGTGCCGCCGGCCGGATCCAGTTCACGCCCGACCTGGTGCCCGCCGACCTGATCGGAACCCGGATCTACAACCCCGGGCACGGCCAGTTCTCGACCGAGCTGGGCCCCGTGTTTTGCAACCTGCTGCTCGCCGATGAGATCAACCGCGCCCCGGCCAAGGTGCAGTCGGCACTGCTCGAGGCGATGCAGGAACGCCAGGTCACGATCGGCAAAGAGACGCATCCCCTCCCTGATCCCTTTGTCGTGCTGGCCACCGAGAACCCGATCGAGACCGACGGCACCTATCCGCTGCCGGAGGCCCAGCTCGACCGCTTCATGTTGAAAGTGCTCGTCGACTATCCGACCTTCCAGGAAGAGGTGGTCGTGGTCGAACGCATCACCGGACCCGAGATCGAGCTCCGCCAGGTGGTGACGCTCGATCAACTGAAGGAGATGCAGAAAGCCGTCGGCGAAGTCTACGTCGACCCGGCCGTGCGGACCTACGCCGCCACGCTCGCCTATGCCAGCCGCCCCGGGAAGGTGAAGGGCCTCGAGGACCTCACCTCGGCGATCGCCTACGGGGCCAGCCCGCGCGCATCGATCAACCTGGTTACCGCCGGCCGCGCCCTGGCCTTCATGCGTGGGCGCTCCTACGTCCTGCCCCACGACATCAGCGAAGTCGCGCCCGAAGTCATTCGCCACCGGCTCGTCCTCACCTACGAAGGGATTGCGGCTGGGGTCAACGCGGAAACCGTCGTCCGCCGTGTGCTCGAGCGGTTCCCACCCCCTCGCATCGATCTCGGAGATCGGGTTGCCTCCTGACGTTGCGAGCGGGCTCGCCGTCGACGACCTGCTGCGCCGGGCCCGCTGGCCGGTCTTGCGGCGTCTCGGGTTTCATCCCGGCGGAGACGAACGCTCGTCCTTTCGTGGCACGGGCCTGGAGTACAGCGACGTGCGCGAGTACCAGGCGGGTGACGACCCGCGCACCATCGAATGGAACATCACGGCACGGTCGGATCGTCCGTATGTCCGAGAGTCCTTGCCCGACCGTGGCCTCGACGCCTGGCTGCTCGTCGATGTCTCGCGATCCCTCGACTGGGGCACGGCACGCTGCCTGAAGCGCCAGCTCGCGCTCGAGTTCTCGGCCGTCGTCGGTCAGCTTCTGATCGGCCGCGGCAATCGGGTCGGCGCGTTGCTCTTCGACGAGCGCGTCCGGGCCATCATGCCACCGTCGGCCGGCCGCAGCGCCCTGTTGCAATTGATCGCCCGGATGGAACGGGCGGCAGAACATCCGGCCGAAGGGTCCACCGACCTCGGCCGCGCTCTGATCGAGGCGGGCCGGTTGATCCGCCGCCCCTCCTTGATCATCATTCTCAGCGATTTCATGACCCCGGCCGGCTGGCAGCAACCGCTCAGTGCGCTGGCACTCCGTCACGAAGTCATCGCGGCCCTGGTCACCGATCCGAGAGAGGGTGAGATCCCGGACGTGGGCGTCGTCACCTTCGAGGACCCGGAATCGGGACGGCAGATCCTGGTCGATACCCGGAGCGTGGCGCTGCGCGCACGCTTCCAGGACGCCGCCGAAACCCAGCGCGAGACCATCCGAGACGATCTCATGCGGGCCCGCACCGCCGTGGCCGAGCTGAGCACTGCCGCCGAGGTCGTCCCGCAACTGGTCGCCTTCATCAAGCAACGGGAGGCACAGCGCGGCCGGCGGCTCGCGCCTGCGATCGCATGAGTTTCCGCTCCCCCTGGCTACTGGTCGGCCTGCTCGCGATTCCGCTTCTAGTCGGGCTTTACATCTCAAGCCAGCAGCGCCGCCGGGCCTACGCGGTGCGCTTCACGAATCTCGCCCTGCTCAACCAGGTCATGGGAAAGGGACCCGGCTTCCGCCGCCACCTTCCCGCGATCCTCTTCATCGCCGGGGTCGCCGGGCTGCTGCTGTCGATCGCCGGTCCGCAGGCGACCATCAGAATTCCCAAAGGTCAGACCAGCGTCATGCTGGCGGTCGACGTCTCCGGTTCCATGGCGGCGACCGATGTCCAGCCGACCCGGATCGAGGCGGCGATTGCGGCGGGGCGCACGCTGATCGACAAGCTCCCGAGCAACGCACAGGTCGGCCTTGTCATCTTCAACTCCCAGGCCGAGGTGGTCGCGCCGCTGACCAGCGACAAAGGCTCGGTGAAAGATGCACTGGGCACCCTCGCGCCGGGTGGCGGAACGGCCATCGGTGAGGCGATCCAGGTCGCCGTTGCCCAACTCGCCAATATCACCGATCCGAATAGCGCCAAGTCTCAGAACTACGCGATGGTCGTCCTGCTCACGGACGGCACGTCGAACACGGGCGTGGATTCGATGACGGCCGCCGCCAACGCCAAGCAAGCGGGGATTCCGGTCCAGGCGGTCGGCATCGGGCAGCGCAACCAGACAACCATGGTCCAGGGTCGGGTCGTCGACGGCGTTGATGAGCAGGCGCTGCAACAGATCGCCAGCACAACCGGCGGTCATTACTATTACGCGGCCGACGAGACCCAGCTCAGCAAGATCTACAGCGACCTGGGGTCGCGCATCGGCTGGGTCACGACCAAGCTGGATCTGACGGTGCCCCTGGTTGCGCTAGGCGCCATCATCCTGGTGGCGGGCGGCCTGTTCAGCCTTCGCTGGTTCCGCCTACTCCCATAGGCCGCCCTTTGTACAACTAGCGGGAGATCGCGGCCACGCGAACCCCGGGCAGGTGGCGCTCCGCAGGACCCGTGTAGACCTGGCGGGGCCGCGCGATCTTCTGTTCCGGATCCAGCAGGCCTTCCTGCCACTGCGCAAGCCAGCCCGGCGTCCGCCCGATGGCAAAGAGTACCGGGAACATCTCCACCGGGAAACCAATCGCTGAATAGATGATGCCGGAATAGAAGTCGACGTTGGGATAGAGGCGGTGTTTGATGAAGTAGTCGTCGGCAAGAGCGACGCGTTCCAGCTCAAGCGCGATGTCGAGCAGTGGGCTGCGACCGGTGACCTGCAGGACATCGTCGGCCACCTTCTTGATGATCTGGGCTCGGGGGTCGAAATTCTTGTAGATGCGGTGACCGAAGCCCATCAGTCGCATCTCGCCGGCGCGGACCCGTTTGACGTAATCGGGAACGCGGCTGACCGAGCCAACCTCCTTGAGCATCCGAAGCACCTGTTCGTTGGCGCCGCCGTGGAGGGGTCCGTACAAGGCGGCGGCGGCGGCGGCCGTGGCACTAAAGGGGTCGGAATGAGAGCTACCGACCTCCCGCATCACGTTGGTGGAGCAGTTCTGCTCGTGGTCGGCATGCAGGATCAGCAGCACATCGAGCGCGCGCTCCAAGACCGGGTTGGGTTCGTATTTGAGTTCGGTTGCCTTCCACATCATGTTGAGGAAGTTGCCGGCGTAGGAGAGGTCGTTGTCCGGATAGGCATAGGGCATCCCGACGGCATGGCGGGCCGCGAACGCGGCCAGGGTCGGCATCTTGGCGATCAGCCGCAGGATCTGGAGCCGACGGCTCTCCTCGTTGAAGATGTCCTTCGCATCCGGGTAGAAGGTTGAGAGCGCGCCCACGGTGCCGACCAGGATGCCCATCGGGTGCGCATCGTGATGGAAGCCGTCGATCAGCTTCTTGATGTTCTCGTGGAGGAGGGTGTGGTGAGTGATCGCCTCCACCCAGGCACGATGCTGGCTGGGGTCCGGTAGCTCACCATGGATCAGGAGATAGGCGACCTCGAGGAAGCTGCTCCGTTCGGCGAGTTCCTCGACGGGATAGCCGCGGTAGCGAAGGATGCTGCGCTCGCCGTCGATGAACGTGATGGCACTACGACAGCTCGCCGTGTTGAGGAAAGCCGGGTCATAGCTCAACAGTCCGGAACCCGGCCCGTCGTTGGTGATCTTCTGGAGCTCGGTGGCGTTGATCACCCCGTCCCGGATCGGGACTTCGTAACGACGGCCGGTTCGGTTGTCCGTGATGCTCAGCGTGTCTTCTGCCATGGCTCACGGACATTATCGGCGTCCTGTCTGGGCATCGATGAGGACGGCCGTCGTGATGGCGCCTATCACCAGGACGAGCGCCGCCCATGCCGCGGCCACCGCATACCCTTGGACCAGGGCCTGGTTCACGGTCCCGAGTGACGGGCGGACCCCGACGAGGTAGCCTGCCGTGGCACTGGCCGCGATCGTGTTGAGCAGGGCGGTCCCGAGCGACGCGCCAATCTGGGTGGCGGCATTGACGGTCGCGGCGATCGTGGAGCCTAAGCCCGGTATTGCTCCTCGTGGACGAGCTCGTTGAATGGCTTTCGCGAGCCTCGCCGCGGCGGGCTGGCCGGATAGCCGAGTGAGATAGCCGTGCGGACCAGCGGCTTCGCCGGCACGCCGAGGAGCCGCTTCGCGGCTTTCCGCCCCTCGGGCGAGAACCACCCAATCGATGATCCGACGCCATGTGCCCAGGCCGCCAGCATGATGCGCTCGGCGAGCCGTCCTTCGTCGAAGGCCTCGCCCTCCGGCCAATCTCCCGGCATCACGAGCAGCATGCCGAGTGTGGCATTGCGCAGGTGGCCGACGTATCCGCCGAGGCCGGCCAGCGCCTGCAGCGTATCGCGCTTGTGGACGACGATGATCTCGCCGAACTGACGGTTGCTGGCGCTGCCCGACCAGCGGCCGACCTCGAGGATGTCCTGGACGACGTCGTCAGGGATCGGCTTGCGCTGAAATTCCCGCACCGCGCGGAGGCTGCGCAAGAAATCGGTGAGCTGGCGAGGCGAAGCGTCGACGGCCATCGGAATTTCAGCCTACCAGCCCACCCACAGAAGGCCCTCTTTTGTCATGGATTCGAAAGGCGCCCGCCTTCATGCTGCCTCCAGTACCAGTTCGAAGGAGGTGAAAATAATGAATCTCATGAGCAGGGTGATCATCGGCGCCGGCGTTGCAGGCTCACTGCTGACGGGCGGCGTCATCGGCGCCACGATCGCGGGGCCGCTGGGCGTCAGCGCCGCCACGTCATCGAGCGTCGCGGCCACCGCCGCGTCGCCGGCTGCAGGTTCAGGCACGTTCGTGCCGAACGAGACCGCGGCGCACGAAGCCGGCGAGAGCGCCGCGCGTGAGGCGCAGGAGAACGCGGGCCAGGTCCCGACCGTTCCCTAGTGCCTTTGACCAGGAACAAGGGGCCGGGATCATCCCGGCCCCGGACTTGTAAGGTGTCATCAAAACGAAAGGAACCGGCTGCGACACTTGGGAACGGGTGAAAGGACGTTGAGTACCGCTCGGGTCGACCTGGTTCGTTCCGGCGCCCAGCGAGTTGCGCTGGCCGCCACGGGCATCGTCGCCGCTCTGTACCTCTTGATTGCGATCGCCGTGGTGTTGATCGTGAGTCACAACCTCACATCGAACATCGACGACACCCTATCGCAATGGCTGACGTCGATGGCCAAGGATCGGCAGACGGTGACCAGGGGTTTCCCTGGGCCGGGCGCGGGACCTCACTTTGGTGACGCGCCCGTCCTGTGGTGGATGTATCATCCCGACGGCAATTTCAGCGACAGCAGTGCGGAGGCGGCCTCCGTCAACCTTCCGGTTCCGCCTACGAGCATCACGAATCCGCAAAGCATCACCGTCTCCGGGACGCAGCTTCGGGTAGAAGGCGGCCGCGTCGGGGATGACTGGGCGGTCGTCGGACAGTCCACGAGCAGCGTCGAGCAGGCGCAGTCGAACCTGATCCAGGCCGAACTCCTGATTGGACCGGTGCTCCTCCTCGTCGTCTTCCTGGGCGCGCTCGCCATCGGCCGCCGGGTGGCCGCGCCCATCGAGCAGGCGCGCCGACGTCAGATGGACTTCACCGCCAACGCCTCGCACGAGCTGCGCACCCCGCTGGCCGTCATCCAGGCGCAGACCTCGCTGGCCCTGTCGCAGCCCCGCGATCAGGATTGGTATCAGCGCGCCTTCACGCGGGTCAACCAGGAAAGCCAGCGAATGCGCCACCTGGTCGACGATCTACTCTGGCTCGCGCGCTTCGAGGCGATGCCGCGCGCCGGCCGCACCGAGCCAGTCGACGTCGGCGTCATGGCCCAGCAGGCGGTGGAGCGGTTTGCCGCCATCGCCGAGGCCCGCCAACAGCGGCTGAGCGTTCGGCTCAGCGGGGACTCGCACGTGATCGCCGCCTCACCGGAATGGCTGGATCATCTGGTCGGGGTGTTGATTGACAACGCCTGCAAATACACGCCAGAGCAGGGCACCATCGAGGTGCGGGTGGCTGCCGAAGGCAAGAGCATCAAGCTGGCGGTCGACGACTCGGGGCCGGGGATTCCTGCCGACCAGCGCGGTCAGATCTTCGATCGATTTCGGCGAGCGTCGGACCTGCCGGGCGGTTCCGGACTCGGACTGGCGATCGCCGATGCGGTGGTCAGCGCGACCAACGGACGCTGGGAAGTCGGTACCTCGGCGGCCGGGGGCGCCAGTATGGCCGTGGTCTGGCCCCGAATGCTGGCGCGTCCGGCGGCGACGCGTGCGCCTTCCGAAACGACCCCGCCGCTGGCGCGGCTCGACGCCTAGCTCCCGTAACAGTTTTGCAAGGTGCCCTCCTGCACCATGTCCTTATGAACTCATTGACACCGACCCAACGGGACCGTGGGCTCCAGCGTCTGCGGCGACTGACCTTCGGTGCCACGGCCGGCGGGCTGATCGCGGTCGTTGGCGTGAGCTACGCGGCCGCCGCCTCGTACGCGGGCAAGGCTTCGTCCAGTGGCACGGCACTGACCGCGACCACTACGACCGACACGACCACCAGCTCGAGCTCGTTGTCGACCTCGAGCAGCGGCGACCTGCAATCGGCGGCGCAGGCGCCCACCACGGGAAGTAGCGGCACCGCCACGGTGACCAGCGGCGGGTCGTGATGGCGATCGCGCTGAAAAGCTGGACGGCGCTCGGCACGTCGGTGCACGTCCTCAGCACGCACGACGACGGGCTCGAAGCCGCGACCACCGCGGTACGCGACGTTCTGGAGGACGTCGATGAGGCCTATAGCCGGTTCCGAGAGGACAGCGAGTTGACCCGGCTGAACGCCAACGCGGGACGCACCATCCGGATCAGTCCGCTGCTGGCGACGGCGATCGACGCCGCCCTGCGAGCGGCGCGCCTGACCGATGGGGCCGTTGATCCCACCATCGGTCGCGCGATTCGAGTGGCCGGCTACGACGACGATTTCTCGCGCATCGCCGCGGAAGACTCCGAAGAGCGGGGGAGAGAGATGAGACTACGTGCCTGGCATGTGCCGGGTTGGCAAGGGATTCGCCTCGATCGCCGTTTGCGAACCGTCTGGTTGCCGCACGGCGTCGAGCTCGACCTCGGCTCGACCGGAAAGGCGCTGGCAGCCGACCTGGCAGCCACCGCCGCGTTGGCCGCGGTCGGCGGAGGCGGTGTGCTGGTCAGCCTCGGTGGCGACATCGCCGTCGCGGGTGAGCCTCCCTCGGGTGGTTGGCGAATCCTGGTCGCCGAAGACAGCCGCGTCAAACCCGACGGTGACGGCGATGTGATTTGCGTGCCGTCGGGCGGCGTCGCGACGTCGAGCACGACCGTCCGCCGGTGGTCGCGTGGCGGCGCGGTGTTCCATCACATCATCGATCCACAGACAAGCCTGCCGACCAGTGGGCCCTTCCGCACGGTGACCGTGGTCGCCGCCACCTGTGTCGACGCCAACATCGCCTCGACGGCGGCGATCGTGCGCGGTGAGGCAGCGATCGACTGGCTGACCAGCTGCCGCCTGCCAGCACGACTGGTCGAGAACGACGGCACCATCCACTACATCGGCCCGTGGCCGGATCCAGCGAGCGTGGCGGCGTGAACGACACGCTCCTCTGGTACGCGACGCGCGGCGCCGGCGTCGTCAGCCTGGTGCTGCTCACGGGTGTGGTGGTGCTCGGCATCGTGTCGGTGATGCGCTGGCAGACGGCGAACTGGCCGCGCTTCCTCACCACCGGTTTTCATCGCAACCTTGCGTTGACGA
>DASWBA010000040.1:0-7500 GCA_036390825.1 Candidatus Dormiibacterota bacterium | reverse complement strand
TCCCGGCGCGGGGCGCGCCCGCGTGAGCCACTCGCGGAAGATCGCCATCGACTTCTCAGTGTCGACCACGATATCGCCGTACTGATCCTCCGGTTGCGCACGCTCCACGCGAACCTTCTGATGCCAGGCATGCTGACCGCTGACCGGGTCGGGGTGGACCGGGAACGTGATGTTCTGATGTACGCCCGCGTCACCCCACCACACGCGCGCCGAGTCCGGATCGTCGCTGGGAAACGGCGTGACGCCTTCCACCTGGCGGATCCGCCACGTCCCCGGCCGGGGCTGCGACATCTCGACCAGCGCCGAGTTCCAGCGGTCGGTCCCGGAAACGGGGTCGAGGCGCCAGCGGCCCATGTGGTGCGAGCAGGCCACGATGCCAGGCCGGATCGCCTCGGTGACCCAGGTACGGACGACGAAGTATCCGATATCCGTGTTGACCCGCACCAGATCACCGGTCTCAAGGCCCAGGGCGGCCGCGTGATCGGTATGAATCCACAGCGGATTCCCGTGCGAGAGCTCGGTCAGCCACTTCGCGTTTCCTGACCGGGTGTGGATCATGGTGGGCAGTCGGAAGGTCGGCAGCAGGACGCACTCACCGCGCTGCTGGTCCAGGTTCTCGGGATGGACATGGCTGCGCGCGTACCCCGGAAGGGCGTGCTCCGGCCAACCCCAATTGTTCAGCGTGGCCGAATAGAACTCGCATTTCCGGGAGGGCGTATTGAATCCGACCATGGCGCGGCCATCGACCATGACGCCGATGGGCCGCGGCTCGCCTGGGGGGGCCGCTCCAATAGTGGGGTTGGCGCTGGTCGGCCTCGGCTGTTTGGTGGTGGTGATCACTCGCGTGATCTCCTCAACCTGTGCTCCCTCCATCTCCTCAGTCGACAGCTCGCGCTCGTGCTCGCGGTAGACGCGCTCGCGAATCTGGAACGCGCCGTATTTGCGCATGTACCCGAATGGCGAGAGGCCTTCCTTTTCCGCAGCCTGGGGGAGGCCCGGCACGCTGTGCTCGAACATCCATTGGTAGTACTCGTTGACCGTGACCTTCTCGCCAGGCCGGTATGGTGACTCGAACTGCGGCCGGATCCCAAGTGTCCCGTCGGGGTCGATCCGCCACGACAGCTCGATCCAGAATTCGCTCTCTTCCCAGACCTCGCCCGGGTTCGCCTCATAGGTGAATTGCACCGGTCGGCCCAGTTTCTCCTGGACCACACGCTGGACCGGTTGGCGGAAGCCGAGCCAGGTCGCCGCATGGCTCTCGTAGCTGTGCGTGTCGTGCCGTTCCGGCGCGTGACCCATGGGGAGGACATAGTCGGCGAAATAGGCAGTCTCGTTCCAGGTTGGGGTCAGCGCGGCGTGCAGGCCGACTTTGCTCTCGTCCCTGAGGACGTCGATCCAGACGAAGCCGTCCGGGTTGGTCCAGACGGGGTTGTAGACGCGGGTGAAGTAGACGTCGAGGGTCCCGCGTCCCTCTTTCAGGAAGTGCGGCAGCAGGAAGCTCATCTCGTGGTGGGCGAGCGGGTATTCCCGCGGCCATTCGAGTTCATTCCATTCTTTTTGCGGCGCTGGACGCTTGAAGGGCACTGGGATGAACTTGTCCCACCAGTTGGGCGAGGTGCCGCCTGGGGTTCCCACGCTGCCCGTCAGCACGTTGAGAAGGAAGAGGCAGCGGGCCACCTGCCAGCCGCCCTCGTTGCCGGCCGCCGCGCCACGCCAGATGTGCGTCGCCAGGGCTGAACCGGCGCGCCCAACTTCAGCGGCGACCTCGACGATCTGGCTGGCCTTGATCCCACTTTCCTGTGCCGCGAACTCCGGCGTGAAGGCGGCATAGAGGCGGGTCAGCTCCTCGAGGAAGTTCGCGAAGGTGGGTTCCATCTGCCGCCGCTCCGCCCGCATGAACTCCTCCCAGTTGACCCAGCGGCGGATGAACTCGCGGTCGATCCAGCCCTCTATTAGAAGGATGCGCGCGATCGCGAGCAGGACGGCCGACTCGCTCCCCGGGATGGTGGGCATCCAGTAATCGGCCATGGCGGCGGTGTTCGACAGCCGCGGGTCCATGACGGCGATCTTTGCCCCGCGCATCTTGCCCTCGATGATCCGCTGGGCATGCGGGTTGAAGTAATGGCCCGCTTCCAGGTGGGCGCTGAGCAAGAGCATGAAGCGGCTATTGGCATGGTCGGGCGAGGGGCGGTCTTGGCCCAACCAGAAGGCGTAACCGGCTCGCGCGCTCGCCGAGCAGACGTTGGTGTGGCTGTTGTGCCCGTCGACGCCCCAGGCGGCCAGCACGCGGTCCATGTAGCCGTCCTCACCCGGCCGCCCGACGTGATACATGATGCCGTTACGCCGCCCGGCCGTGATCGCCGCGCGCATCCGGCCCGCGATGTCATCGAGGACGGAATCCCAGTTCGTCCGTTCCCACTTGCCGCTGCCGCGTGGGCCGACTCGCCGCAACGGATAGAGGATGCGCTCCGGGTCGTTGACCTGGTTGATGGTGGCCGGTCCCTTCGCGCAGTTCCGGCCGCGGCTGGCTGGATGCACCGGGTTGCCCTCGAGCTTCTGGATCTTTCCGGTGTCCTTATCCACGTAGGCAAGGAGTCCGCAGGCCGCCTCGCAGTTGAAGCAGACCGTCGGCACCAGCGTGTAGTGGCGCGCCACGCGCTGTGGCCAGGCTCGCGCGTCGTACTCGGTCCAGTCGTCCCACTGGTCGGGGTGCGGATAGGCGGCGAGCTCCCGGTCGTCGGGCTCCTTCATGAGCATCTGGTCCAGCGGCTTCGGCTCGCGCATTCCTTCCTTCAACCTTGCCTCCTTAACTGAGGGGAACCGCCTGTCCCGCTTTGACGAAGACGTCCTGCCACAGCAGCAGCCCCGCCAGGGCGACGATCGCGCCCAGCGCGGCAAGGCCGGACGCGCCAGTAACCAGCCGGAGAAGCGCCAGGGCTGCGGGGAGGGCGACGCCCGCGGCCAGAGTCCCCACCCAGAAACGTTCGCGGAACGGCCCCTGGCGGACGAGCCGGGCAGCCGTGGCGGCCTCGGTATTCGCGTGCGGAACCGTCACCTCGGCGAGCATGGCGGCCGCATGAAGGCCGAGGCCCACCAGGAAGACGGCGATCAGCGGCCCCAGCAAGGCCGGTGAGACGAACAGCCCGATCAGCAGCAGGGCCGCCGAGCCTGCGAGGAGCGCTTCGGCGACCAGGTGGCCAGGCAGCAGCGGCGACTGCCAGAAGTCGCGGCCCTCGGCCTGGCCGAAAAGGAAGCCGGTGTACGCCGCGGCGGCCGCGGCCAGGATGATGACCGGCGCGATCAGCCAGGCGAGCAGGCTGGAGTGGAGCCAGGCCGCGGCTCCCCAGGCCACCGCGAACGCCGAGAATGCCATCAGGATGTAGGCGCCCCAGACCAGCCACGACGTCCAGTTCGGCTTGAGGAGGATGTAGTGGAATCGCTCGGGATGCTTGAGATCCAGGACCAGCAGCGCAGTCGTCAGACCGGTGAAGAGCAACGCCAGCACCGGGGCCGCCAGCCCAAACAGGTTGGAGTTCGTGTGGCCCAGCGCCCAGAGGATCGCGGCGCAGAGCAACGCGCCGGCCCCGATCGACTTCGTCCACAGGTAAAGCGAGACCATGAATCCCCATGGTCGGGGGTGCGAAACGTTATAGACGGTGCGGGCCCGAGCCACCGTCTCCGCCTCCGCCAGGTAGTCCCCTTCGGCGCCGGTCGGCTTGGGTTCCGCCCACATGTAGGTCCGCTGCGGCGGCGAGGCGGTCGGGGTGAGGGCCACGCTGTCGCCGTCGATGTAGAACAGCTTGGGCAGCGTCCCCTGCTCCGGCTTGCGCACCTGCACGGGCTCGCGGCTGATGAGCTGCGAGATCCGGCTGTGGGGATCGTCCAGGTCGCCAGACAGGATGGCCTGGGTGGGGCAGACGATCTCGCAGGCCGGCTTGAGCCCGACGTCGACGCGATGCGCGCAGAAGTTGCATTTGGCGGCCGTCTCGGTCACCGGATCGATATAGAGCGCGTCGTAGGGGCAGGCCTGCATGCAGGCCTTGCAGCCAATGCAGCGGCTGCTGTCGAAGTCGACGATGCCGTTGTCCCGTTTGAAGAGCGCCTGCGTCGGGCAGATGGCGATGCAAGGGGCGTCATCGCAGTGGTTGCAACGCAGGACGGAGAAGCGACGGGTCGTGTCGGGAAAGGAGCCCTTCTCGATGTACTTGACCCAGGTCCGAAAGACACCCAGGGGCACCTCGTTCTCCTGCTTGCAGGCAACCGTGCAGGCGTGGCAGCCGATGCACTTGCGCTGGTCGATCAGGAACCCGTACTTCACCCGGCCCTCTGATCCCGGCGTTTAGCGGGAGGCCGAAGTCTTTCGGGAGCGGATCCGCTTCTGGACCACGGCGAAGGAGCGCCGCTGCGCCGCCTCGTGCTCCAGGATGACCTCGGTCATGAGGTCGTAGGCGCGGATGACCTTGAGGTTGGCGATCCGGTAGTAGATGGTCGTTCCCTCTCGCCGATTGGCCACGACACCCACCCGGCGCATCAGCGCCAGATGCTGCGAGAGCGTCGGGAGGCGGATGCCGACCCGCTCCGCGAGCTCGGAGACCGAGACCTCGCCGTCGCGCAGGCCGTCCAGGATCTGGAGCCGGGTCGGATTGGCCAGACTGGCGCACGCCTGGGCGTGCCGCTGATAGAAGAGCTTGTCCATCGTGCTGAGGGAACTCATTTTAGTTTGTGCCTAACTCGCGAATGTTGCTACTTGCTGAATTACGAAACTAGCAGTATGCTGCACGGTACCACGCGCCCGGACTGAATGCAAGGAGTGGAACGATGGCCACCACCGTAGAGACCGGCACCCAGCTCGACAGCACGCTGCAACGCCAGATCCAGGACGCCGTCGAACGCTATGTCGACCAGCGGCTGAGCGAGGAAGAGGAGAAGCGCCGCACTAAAACCAAGAAGCTGGCGATCATCTCCACCAAGGGTACGCTCGACTGGGCCTACCCGCCGCTGATCCTGGCCAGCACCGCCGCGGCGATGGGGTGGGACACAGGAATCTTCTTCACCTTCTACGGCCTTAACATCATCCACAAGAAGAAGAGCAAGAAGCTGAAAATCGCTCCGCTCGCCAACCCCGCCGCTCCGATGCCGGTCCCCAACTTTGTCGGCGCGATTCCTGGGATGACGGCGATGGGCTCCGGGATGATGCGGATGATGTTCAAGCGGCACGGCGTGGCGTCCATCCAGGACCTGATCGACATCTCCGTCGAGAGTGGGGTCAAAATGTTCCCTTGCGCCATGACGATGGACGTCTTCGGCTACAAGCCGACCGATTTCATCGAGGGTGCGCAACCGGTCTGCGGCGCGACGCACTTCCTCGATTACGCCAGCGACGCCGATATCTCGCTCTTCATCTAGGAGGAGAGGACATGGCCGTGCTTGACCACGTCGACCAGACGCTCGACTGCCAGGGACTGCTCTGTCCGATCCCGGTCGTCAAGACCAACAAGAAGATCAAAGAGATGGCGATCGGCCAGACCCTCCTGATGCTGGCCACCGATCCGGGTTCCATGCCTGACATGACGGCCTGGGCGAAGCAGACGGGACAAGAGCTGGTCGGTTCCGAGCAGCAAGGGAAGCTGTTCAAGTTCTACATCCGCAAGGCGAAGTAGGAGCCGGGGTCCCAGGGGAGGGGCGATGAGCGAAGACGTTCGCCGCGTGCTGTACATCCAGACGAACGGGGTCGATGAGCCGGAGCGCTCGGCGACACCCTTTCACCTCGCGAGCGCCGCGGCGTCGATGGACATGGAGGTCGGCATCTACTTCACGGTCAACGGACCGACCCTCCTGAAGAGGGGCGTCGCCGAGACGATCTCGCCCAAGCGGAACGGCGGCGCGCCGCTGACCAGGTTCATCAACCAGGCGCGCGAGTGCGGCGTCAAGTTCTACGTGTGCACGGCCTCACTCGACCTCAACGATTTGAAACTCGAGGAACTGATCGATGGGGTCGAGCTGCTCGGGGCTGCCGCATTCAACGACATGGCGGTCGAGGCCGACCAGGTGATCAGTTTCTGATGCCCTCACCCAGCACGGCGCCGCCGGCGACCGAGGAGGAGAAGAGCCGCCTCTTCTCGCAGGTGAAGGCCGACCTGCGGTTCAACGATTACCTCCTCGGCTGCTACGAGTGCGGCATATGCGTGGCGGCGTGCCCGTCGGCCCGCTTCTACGACTTCAGCCCCCGTCGGATCACTCAGGCGCTCGCCCGGGAGGATCTCGATCTGATCTGGCAGCAGATGAACGTCGATGTCTGGGACTGCTCGCAATGCTTCAGCTGTCTGCGCTGTCCGCGCGGCAACAACCCGGGTGGCCTGATCACCATCATGCGGGAGGTCGCCGTCAAGAACGGGCTGCACAGCGCGAAGGAGGCGCTGGAGGGCTACGGCCGCATCATCTACAAGATCATGTCGACCGGCACCCAGGTCTCACCGGACATGATCCAGCCGGAGTCCTTTCCCGACTGGGGGCCGGACGCGGTCAATGTCTCGCAGAACCTGCAGCTCTGGCGCCGGGCGCTCCCACCGGAGACGCTGCACACCACGAGCATGTCCTGGGACGTTGCTGACAAGACGCTCAGCGAGCTTTACCTGATCTGGCACCTGACCGGCGTGCTCGACATGATCGGCGAGGTCGATAGCTCGCTCCACATGATCCTGGTCGACGTCATGGAGGAGGTCCTGGAAGACCAGGGCTTCAAGATCTGATGCCCATTCCGCAACCCGAACGCATTTTCAAGCGACCGGACCCCAAGGACGCGCCGACCGAGGACATTCGGGAACGCGTCTTCGAGCTGGAGGCGCAGGGCGAGTGGATCGTGCAGCGGGTGCCGGAGCCCTTCGTCACGCTGGAGACGAAGTACGGGCGCAAGAAGAAGATCCCGCTGGAGCACACCTGGCACCACAAGAGCTGCGGCCAGTGCGGCCACATCCCCGGGTACTCGACCGCCATCTTCTGGCTCAACCGCGAGCTGGGCTTCGACTACAACGATCCGCGCGACCAGACGTCCTGTACCGCGTGGAACTACTACGCATCGGCGACCTCGAACGCGCCCGCCCAGGCCGCGGTAGCCATGCGCAACTTCGCCGCCGCTTACGAGACCGGGTATTTCCCGACGATCCACTGCGGCACCAGCTACGGGCACTACAAAGAGGTCCGCGCCGAGCTCGTCCGGCATCCCGAGCTGCGCAAAGAGGTACGCGGCATCCTGGCCAAGATGGGCAAGCCGATGGTGATGCCCGAGGAGATCGTCCACTACAGCGAGTGGGTGCACGCGGTCCGCGACCGGATCGCCGCCCGCCAGGTGCTGGACCTGACCGACATCACGGCCAGCGTCCATCCGGCCTGCCACTACTACAAGCTGGTCCAGGAAGACGCCGTCTACGATCCAGAGATCTATGGCGGTCAGCGGACCGCGGTCGTCACCTCGCTGGTCAAGGCGCTGGGTGCCAAGGTCGG
>DASWBA010000039.1:0-8719 GCA_036390825.1 Candidatus Dormiibacterota bacterium | reverse complement strand
CCACATGCCGGCTGAAAGTTCCATTGCGCTGCGTGCGTCTCCGGACGCGACCGTCCAGTCGAGTGCCGCCCGGAAGTTATCGTGGTCCTCTTCGACCCGATCGAGCCATTCTTTTCGCCGGGGACCGAAGAGATGCGGCTGGGCCTGCTGTGCGAGCGTGATGTAAGCCTTGACGTGACGGCTGCGAATCAAGGGGGCTTCGCCGCTTTCCTCGAGCCGTTCCGCGGCGAAATCGCGAATGGTCTGCAGCATCAGGAAGCGCGGCTCGTCGAAGTCCGGAAGCCGCCGGAGAAGGCTCTGGTCCGCCAATTGATCGAGTGCGTCGAGAACATCACCACCGACATCTTCGGCTGGGCCACAGACCAGCTCCAGTTGCTCCAGGTTGCCACCGCGGGCGAAGACCGAGACGCGGGCCAGGAGGCGTCGGTGGCCGGGGTCGAGCATGTCGTAGCTCCAGAGAATCGCCCCTCGCAGCGTCTGCTGCCGCGCTGGTGCGTCTCGTGTTCCACTGCCGAGCGCGCTGAGCGACTTCTCCAGCCGGCTCAAGAGTGCCTGCGGCGAGAAAAGCTTGACACGAGCGGCTGCGAGCTCGATCGCGAGCGGCAGTCCGTCGACCCGCTCGCAGATCCCCGCGATCGCTGGGGCATTCTCGTTGGTCGCCTGGAAATCGGGCTTCACCGCGACCGCGCGCTCGATAAACAGCCGCACCGCCTCGAACTGCGAGAGCGCCGCCAGTCCGGGCAGGGCCTTGAGGTCGGGCAGCCCAAGCGGAGGAACCGGAAATTCTTGCTCGCCTGAGACCCGGAGGACCGCGCGGCTGCTGACCAGCACGCGGAGTCCGGCGCTTCCCTCGAGCAGCCGGCTGGCGACGGGGGCAGCGTCGAGCACCTGCTCGAAATTGTCGAGCACTAGCAGGGTGCGCTTCTGACTGAGGTAATCGAGCAGCGCGTCGATAGGCCGGCGGCTGCCGGTGGTAGAGATCGAGAGCGCCTGCGCGATAGCGGATGGGACGAGTTCGGGATCATGGATCGCGCTGAGCGGAACGAAGTAGACGCCGTCGGGGAACTGGTCGAGGACGGTGGCGGCGATTTCCAGACTCAAGCGTGTCTTGCCGGTGCCGCCGGGCCCGGTCAGGGTGAGCAGCCGGGACCTGGCGAGCAACTCCTTTGCCTCACGAACCTGGTCGTCGCGGCCGATGAAGCTGGTCAACTGCATGGGCAGGTTGTTCGGCGTCGCCTCGAGCGTCTTGAGTGGTGGAAAATCATCGCGTAGGCCCGGGATCATGAGCTGATAGAGGCGTTCCGGGCGGGCGAGATCTTTGAGCCGATGCACGCCCAGGTCTTTCAGGGCCAGTCCGTCGGGTAAGGCCTGATCGACGAGCGCCCGGGTGGTTTCAGAAACGAGCACCTGCCCGCCGTGGCCAGCGCTGGCCACCCGTGCGGCGCGATGCACGTCGAGCCCGAGATACTCGTTGCCGACGAGCGTGGCTTCGCCCGTATGAAGACCAATCCGTACACGGACCTGCGCTCCGTCGGGCCAGGCCTTCTCTTGCAATTTCATCTGGACGGTGGCCGCACCGGCGCACGCCTGGAGCGCGCTGTCGAAGACGATGAAGAAGGAATCACCCTCGGTCCGAAGCTCGTGGCCACCGTTGGCAGCGAGCGCCTCGCGCTGGATGGCGTGATGGGCGAGCAGGACATCCGGATAGCGCTCGCCGAGCTGCTGGATGAGCCGGGTCGACCCCTCGATATCGCTAAAGAAGAAGGTGACGGTTCCGGTTGGCAGCGTCGTCATGCGGGTGACGCCGCCCCACTCAGCACCGGCTCGAGGACCCCTCGCAGCTCTGCCTGGTAGTCCGGCCCGGTGAAGTCGAGCAGCGGATCGGGCGCAAGGGCGTGCTCCGAGACGGAGCCGTCCTTGCGGATGTAGACGACTGGGTAGGGATTCCCCTGGCCGTTCGACTCGAGCGTGGCGGCGGCCGCGTCGCTGCCTTTAGAGTCGAGGAAGGCTTGCAGGGGAATGATGCCCTCGTTCGTGACCCCGGCGTCGCGATCGAGATTGATGACGCGAGCCAGGTACGCGCGCTGATGCCACAGCTCGGGGCCGCGGCTGACCTGTTCGAGCAGGTAAGGAACCAGGGCCGAGGGATCCAAGGGCTCACGCGTGATGGGAACGCCGAACTTGGTTTCGGCCAGGCGGCGGGCGAGTACCCGAGCGTTGTAGCGGTGGCCCTGGACCGCGCCGGAGTTGCTCGGAATGCCATGTTTCTTGAGACCGGCCGACCCCTGGCTGATGGTGCCGGCGAAGAAGATGCCCGGCACCGTCGCACTCTCCCAAAACGGGGTCTGCGCCGGGAGCCGGCTCTGGCCGAAGGTCGCCACGCCGAGCGCGGGCAGGTCGCGCAGCGGGGTGACGAAACCGGTGGCGGCGATGACGTCGTCGGCGGCCATCGTCAGCTCCTGTCCCGCCGTATTGCGGGTACGAACCCGGTATCCGGCGCCGTCCTTCACGACTTCTTCAATGGTGGCGTCGAGGATGATGACGCCGCCCGCGAGCGCGGCGTCCTCGTAGGGTTGCACGTAGCGGGCGCGCACGCCGACCAGGGTGTGGGTGTTGACCGAAAGCTTGGTCGGGCTTGGCGAGGCCAGCACCAGCTGGCGAGCCCAGGGCAACAGGCCAGTCGCGATCTCGAAGCCCGAATTCTGCTTGCCGACGATGAACACCCGCTTGTCCTTGTAGGTTTCGACGGGACGGAAGTCGCCGTAGTGGGGCACCTGCTCCAGCCCTGGGATGGGCGGCCGGTACGGCTGCGCCACGCCGACCGCAAAGACGAGTAGCGGCGCGCGGTATTCGCCATCCGAGGTCGTGAGGATAAAGTCCTCGCCCTCACGACGGGTCGACTCCCATCGGGTTCCATGCCGCACTCGGATCCCGGTCTGCGCGGCAAAGGTCTCCAGCCCTTTCTGCATCTCCGGCCGCGACGGGAAGTAGGATGTCCCGTCCATCAGGGCCGGCATCACGGCACGATTTTGCGCCTCATCGGCCAGCAGGCTGTTCCAGTCGAATCGCTCGTAGGCCCGCTCGTGTCGCTCGATGCCGGTGAAGGGCTTGGTCCAGCTCAACATCCGCTGGAAGACGGGCCAGCGGCGGAACATCCCGCCCGGTGCCGGGTCGTCGGAGAGGACGGCATGCTCGATGCCGAGACGGCTCAGCGAATAGCTCAACTGCAAGCCACCGGGTCCGCTGCCAACCACGATCAGTCGATAGCGGCCGGGAGGAAAAGGCTGTTCCGCTAGCTCAGCCACTTGGTTGTGTTCTTGAGCTTTCGCGCCTCCCCCTGTAGCAGGCGATACATGATCCGCGGATGCCTCGTCAGAAATCCCTCGAGCTGGCCAGCCGGCAGGACGAGACAGCGGAGGGGTGTTTCGGCGACGATGTCGGAAACCGGGACCTCGCCAAGCAGGCTGGAGATTTCGCCGAAGTAATCGCCGGCCTTCAGCACGCTGCGGTCGACGTCGTCGACACGGATACCGGCGGTTCCCTCGAGAATGACATAGAAGCCCGATCCGCTGACGCCCTGCCGGAGGACGCGCTCCCCCTGGGCGAAGAACGACTCATCGAAGAGATGCGCTACTTCCTCGAGCTGCGGCCCAGTCAGATCCGCGAAGAGGGAAAACGCCGCGATCGTGTTGACGACGTCGTCGCGGACTGCCATTACGAGCCCTCCGTTACGGGCTGTGTGCCACCGGCGGCGACCGCAGGCTGGACCGCTCTGGCTCGATCCTGGATGCCGACCGCGTTCACGATGGCGCCGACCATGAGGAGCGCCGCGCCCACCATCATCGCCAGGTGAAAGGAGGCGGTCGAGGCGTCACGAACGAGATTGCCCATCCCGAGGATGCCGGAAGGATTGAGTGGGCTCACCGCCTTGCGGAAGGCCGGGTCGTTGACGTTGACGTTGGCGCGGTGGCTGGCGATGTAGCCATAGAAGCTGGCGGTGATGAACACGAAGATCAGGGCGCCGGCGAGTTGCGGGCCGACTCGGGAGATCGCATTGTTGATGGCGGACCCGAGGCCTGCGTTCTGCGCCGGTACCGACCGCATCAGCGCGGTCGTCAGCGGGGCCACGAGGAGCGACAGACCTAAGCCGAAGATGATCGCAGCTGGCAGCAGGTCGATCAGGTACGACGCCGGCGGTAAGAAGGTCGACGGGTTCTTTGGCTCGAGGTTCCATGCGGCCGAGGTCGCAGGCATCCGCGCGTACCACAAGACCCCGAGTGCCATGATCGCCGGACCGATCGCCATGAACCAGCGCGATCCAACCCGGCCGGCGATCGCCCCGAACCTCGCCGACAGAAAGACCATGAAGAGCGTGCCCGGGATGCCGGCGAGCCCGGCCGCTGCCGCCGTGTACCCGAGGACTCCTTGGACAAAGAGGGTCAAATAATAGAAGGTGACGTAGAGCGCTCCATAGATCAAGAGCGTCGAGATGTTCGTAACGGTGAAGTTCCGCGAGCGGAAGAGCGAGAGGGGAATCAGCGGATGGGGCGCGCGCGCCATGTAAAACGGCAGCGCAATGGTGGAGAGGACGCCGACCGCCAGGGCGATGTAGCCGACGGGATCCTGCCAGTCGCGTTGCTGACTGTAGATGGTGCCGAACGCGAGCCCTCCCACGGCGAGGGCCACGATTGCAGACCCCAGCCAGTCGAAATGCGAGTCGGTTTCGCCACGACTCTCGGGCACGTGCACGTAGGTCGCCCAGAACGCGACCAGGATCAACGGTACGTTGATCAGAAAGGCGGCGCGCCAGGAGATGGTGTCGACCAGCAGGCCGCCGATGAAGGGACCGAGGATCGTGGTGGCGCCGGAGGCGCCGGCCCAGATGCCGAACGCCCGGCCCTGCGCCTCCCCCTCGAAGTTGGCAGTCAGGAGCGCGAGCGACCCGGGGACCAGGACCGCCCCGGCGACACCCTGGAGAACTCGAAACAGCACGAGGAGCTCCAGGTTGGGCGCGACCCCGCACAGGACAGACGTAACGCCGAAACCGCCGAGTCCCCAGAGGAACATCCGGCGACGACCGAACACGTCGCTCAGGGCGCCCGCAAGAATCAGCAGGGCGCTCAGCGTCAGCAGATAGGCGTTGTAGACGTACGACTGCCCCTCGAGCACGCCGAACCAGAGGCGCGGGAGATCCCGGCCGATGCGGGGCAGAGCCACGTTGACCACGGTCGAGTCGAGGAACACGATGCCGGACCCGAGAACGGCGGCAACCAGGATCCATCGACGCCGGTCGGTCATCTATCCCTCCTTAGGTCTTGGCAGATTCTAAAACCTGCCATCGCCATAGAGTATTCACATGTCCACCATCAATGTTCGCGAGCTCCAGGCTCCCATCCGTCAGCGCTACAAGGACGATCAGCAAGCCGCCCAGATTCGATTGAGGGTGCGAACCGCCCAGGCGGATCTCAGCGATCCGCTGCACTGCTCCGCCGTGGCCGTAACCACGCCCGATATCAGCTGGCGGTCGGGCGCTCACCCGGCGTTGGCGGGACAGGCGACGTCCCCTGCTCGGCGACCTGCTCCTGGGTGCGCTGGCCGCCTGCCAGGAGACGACGATCCGGATGGTAGCGGCCAACATGGGAATCGAGCTGGCATCGCTGCAGGTCGAGGTCGAAGCGGACTGGGACGCGCGGGGAACCCTGGCCATGGGCGACTACCCGATCGGACTGACCGCCATCCGGTGCACGACCCGCGTAACCGTCCCTCAGGACGTCAAGGGTGAGCGGGCGGAGCGGCTGCTGCGCAGCGCCGAGAAGTACTGTGTCGTGCTCAACACGCTCCGAAATGGCGTGCCAGTCGAGTCGACCTTCTCGCTGGGTTAATTCCATCGCCTCTGGAGTAGGGCAGGGCGGGGCTTAGAAATGGGCCCGCAGGTCGCCGAACGAGTGCACGGTAAGCATGCGTCCATCCGCGTGCACGATCTCTTCCTTTTCCAGGCGCCAGGTGTGCGCGTGGGGAATGAAGACCGCACTGAGGCCGGCGGCAAGCGCCGGATTGATGTCGGAGCGAGGTGAGTTGCCGATCATCCAGGTGCGGCTGGGATCGAGCTGCCGCTCCACGACGATCGCCCGGTAGGTCTGTTCGTCCTTCTCGTGCACAACCGCGGTGGCCTTGAAGAAGGCCTCCAGTCCGGAGCGCTCGATCTTCAGTCGCTGTTCCTCCGGCTGTCCCTTGGTGAGGAGCATCAGATCGTGCCGGTTCGCCAGCTCGCGAACCGTTTCCTCGACGTCGGGCAGCAGACGGACTGGCTGACCAGCGATCCGCCGACCGAGCTGCAGCACGTGCTCGATGTCTTGCGGCTGCAGGTCACGCTCCGCCAGGCGCTCGTAGGTCTGATGGAGATTTGTGGTGAAACTCGCCGACCCGTAACCATGGACTTGGACGTTGATCCGCTCCACCTCGTCGAGCGCCGCCCGAACCTGGTCCCGGCTCATCGATGAATGCGCGAGGAAATCGATGAACGCCTCGATCGCCTGCTCGAAGTAGACGTTGTTTTCCCAGAGGGTGTCGTCGCCGTCGATGAGCAGGAACTGACGACTGGGTACGGATGCCATCCATCTAGGCTACCGCCGGGAACCAGCGCCCCCTCCAACTGGTATGAAGGGTTAGCAATCGATCCGTGGAGGGCCGACCACTGGACGAACTAGCGCTCGTCGAACGAGCACGAACCGGCGATGTGAACGCCTATGAAGCACTTGTCCAGCAATATCAACAGCTGGCGTACCGGGTTGCGTACCAGGTCACCAGAGATGCCACCGACGCGGAGGACGCCGCACAGGAGGCTTTTGTGAACGCGTACTACGCGCTCGGCCGCTTTCGCCCGGGCGCGCCATTCAAGCCGTGGCTGTGCCGGATCGTCGCCAACGAAGCACGCAACCGCCGGATGGCGGCGCATCGCCGGACCACCCTGACGGAGCGAGCGCAACGGGCGCAAGCCTCGGGGGAAGCGGCCCCTTCCCCTGAGGCGGCGGCCGAGGCGGACGAGTTTCGCGCCACCCTGATCGAAACGCTGGGGCGGCTGCGCGACGACGATCGCCTGATCCTTTCCTACCGGCTCTTCTTCGACTTCTCGGAGGCCGAAATGGCCGAGGCATTGAAGGTCCCGAAAGGCACGGTAAAGTCGCGGTTGTCGCGGGCGCTAACCCGTCTCCGTGCCGCCCTACCTGCCGACTTCCAACTTGCATCGGGAGGAACCGTCAATGGCTGACCCGCGTGGGCTGATGGACATCGAGCTGGAGCGCGCGCTGCGCGAGCTGGGCCCGCGCTATCCCTATCCGCCGACGCCGAACCTGGCGGCGGCCGTCCGCCGGCGCATCGTCGCCCGGCCGGTGGCGCCGGCTCGCCGCCTGGCGTTGTGGCGCGATCCCCAACGGCTGGCGCTGGCCGCGGTCGCTGTTCTCGTGCTGGCGGGTGCGGCCGCCCTGGTCAATCCTGCGACGCGCGACGCGATCGCCCATTTCTTCCACGTTCCTGGCGTGATCGTCAGCCGGGTGTCGCCACAGCCGTCGCTCTCTCCAGTGACGCCGTTGAATCTCGGTCGCCGAACCACCCTGGCCGACGCCCAATCGGCCGTCAGCTTCAGCATTGCCGTTCCGTCCTCATTGGGGACGCCGGATGCCGTCTATGTCGACACCGACGTGCCGGGTGGCGAGGTCGCCTTCGCCTATGCGCCGCGTCCAGGAATTCCACTGGTCAAGCAGACCGAGCTCGGGGTGCTTATCACGGAGTTTCGTGGCGACCTCATCCCCGGCTTTGTCACCAAAGAGGTCGGACCGTCGACCACCTTGGAGCAAACATCGGTGAACGGTGATCCCGGCTGGTGGGTTGCGGGCGAGCCACACGTTGTCATCACCCGGATCGGTGACACGGACTACCCGGTGTCGTTGCGGATGGCCGCCAACACCCTGATCTGGGAGCATGGCGGCGTTACGTACCGGATCGAATCGGGCCTTTCCAAAGCTGACGCGCTCCGCATCGCCGCCGGCCTTCCCTAGGCCTCGGGAGCCGCGTCGGGGCCGGCGGCCAGATGGTCTCCGGGTCCCACCGCCGCCGGCTCCAAACGCGTGATCGCAGCTTGCCGGTCATCTGCGACAGGTGTCTGTCGGACTTTCACAGTTGATTCACAACTCTGGCGGAGGATGAGATCAAATAGCCGCCCCAAGTGTGGAAAGGGCGGCGAGAAAGTAAGGAGAACCAACATGAGCGACTTTTCGAGAGACAGGAAGCGGAAGCTGATGATGCTGGGCGGGCTCGGCCTCGGCCTGGCGATGCTGGGGCGCAAGCGCCGTTGGCGCAGGTACGCCATGGGCCAGATGATGGGTGGCGGCTACGCCGGCGCTCCCTGGGGACGGTTCGGCGGCTACGGCCACGGCGTTCCAGGTGGACCGCCGCAAGCCTTCACCCTGCCGCCCTTCATCGAGGCGACGCTGAAAGCCTGGCACGACCGGGCGCACGGAACGGTTCCGACGCCTGGGCCAACGGGTCAATCGGGACCGACGCAGGTCTGATTTCCCGTCTCCGCGACTGAGGCGGAGTCCCCACTCCGCCTCAACCTTCGGCATGTCTAGAATCGTGCCCACCATGGAAGGGTCGAGAACCTAGCGTGGCCGCTGCCCGAGTCGTCGTCCTGCCCGGCGATGGCATCGGTCCCGAGGTCATC
>DASWBA010000038.1:0-3519 GCA_036390825.1 Candidatus Dormiibacterota bacterium | reverse complement strand
TTCTCGGGGACCGATGACAAGCTGTCGGCGGCCGCGGTGCTGGCCGTTGGGGCCGCCGCGATGGGCCGCACGGTGAACGTGTTTCTACAGTACTACGCCCTTGACGCCTTCCGCGCCGACCGGATCGGCGCCGACCACGCGCTCTCGCCGGAAGCGACGGCCCTGCAGGCGCCATCGGTCAAGAACCACCCGGGGACCCATTGGAGCGAGCTCTTTCGCCAGGCCAAGGAAGTCGGCGCGGTCTCGGTGCACGCCTGTGCCCTGTCGATGGAGATGTTCAAGCTGGAGAAGAACGACCTGGACCCGCTGGTAGACGACGTCGAAGGCGTCGCCGCCTTCATGGCCGATGCCACCGGGCCAATGGTCTTCATCTAAAGGAGAAATAGTCATGATTGCTGTACAAGCGACAAAGACGATCGACGCGCGAGGGATGGCCTGCCCCGGTCCGCTGATGGCGCTGATCGGAGCCATCCGCCAGGGCAAGGTTGGGGACGTGATCGAGGTCTGGTCGAGTGACCAGGGGTCGAAGACCGACATCCGAGCCTGGGTCACCAAGGCGAAGCACGAACTGGTCGCTGTCACCGATGAGGCCGGCTACGCGCGCTTCACCGTTCGAAAGGCGAGGTGAGCACCATGCCATCCGAGGTGATCGTGGTCGGTGGCGGTGTGGGCGGCACCATCGCCGCGAACCTGGTCAGCAAGGAGCTCGGCCCGGAGGCCAAGGTGACGCTGATCGACCCGGTCGGGATGCACCTCTATCAGCCGGGCTTCCTCTACGTGGCGCTTGGCCAGGCGAATGGTCGGTGGCTGGCACAGGATGAACGGCGGTTGCTCCGCGACGAGGTCGAGCTGATGATCGACCGGGCCGTCAGGATCGACCCGGAGAATCGCAGCATCGCGCTGGCCCGCGGCGGCAGCATCGGATACGACTATCTCGTTCTTGCCACCGGCGCCCGACTCGCCCGCGACGAGATCCCGGGCCTGGTGGAAGGCGCCCACGACTTCTACTCCCTCGAGGGGGCCATCCGGTTGCGCGAGGCTCTTCGCACCTTCCCGGGCGGCCGCGTCGTCATGGGTGTCGCCGGCATCCCCTACAAGTGTCCGCCGGCGCCGGTCGAGTTCGTCTTCATGCTCGAGGAATTCTTGCGCAAGCGCGGCATCCGGCAGAAGAGCGCCATCACGCTCGCCTCGCCGCTGAATCGCGCCTTTACCATCGAGGCCACATCGAAACTCGTCCAGCCGATCCTGGAGGCACGCGGCATCGAGCTCGGCACCTTCTTCAACGTCGAGGCGGTCTTCCCGGACAAGAAGATCGTGACCTCCATCGAGGGCGAGGAGCTCCCCTATGACCTGTTGGTCCTCGTCCCGCCGCACCGCGGCGCCCAAGTGATCGAAGACTCCGGCTTGGGCGACGAGCGGGGCTGGGTCCCCGTCAGCCGGGCGACGCTTCAACACGAGAAGTTCGACACCATCTTCGCCATAGGGGACGCCACCAACTTGCCGATCTCCAAGAGCGGGTCGACGG
Organism: Candidatus Dormiibacterota bacterium; assembly: GCA_036390825.1. GTDB lineage: Bacteria > Chloroflexota > Dormibacteria > CF-121 > CF-121 > CF-13. Next base: position 1,994 of record DASWBA010000038.1, on the reverse strand, counting down.
CCCATTTCGAGGCGCCGGTGGTGGCGAGCCAGATCGCGGCGCGGATCCGCGGGACGGCGGCGAAAGAAAACTACGGCGGCCGGGTGATGTGCTTCCTGGAGACCGGACACCACCAGGCGACCACGATCCGCTTCGACTATCAGCATCCCCCCGTTTCCCCGCAGCCGTCGTTGCAGTGGCATGTCGCCAAGTGGGCGTTCAACCGCCTCTATTGGCAGACCGTGCCGCAGGGGCGGGTGGCTTGAGAGGAGGTGAAGATGATGGAAACCGTGACCACGACGCGCCATCTCGATGTCAAGGGCTTCAACTGCCCGATCCCGATCGTGAAGACCGCTATCCAGATGAAGCAAATGGCCTCAGGCGAAGTGATCGAAGTGCTGGCCACCGACCCGGGGTCGGTGCCGGACTTCACCGCCTGGAGCAAGACGACCGGGAACGAATTGATCGAACAAAGCCAGGACGGCGGCACCTACCGCTTCGTCCTGAAGAAGAGGTGAACACCCGATGAGCACGATATTGACGGAGACGCCGAGCGTGTCGATCGAAACAGCGATGCAAGAACCACCAACGAAGCTGGAGCCGAAGCTGGTCATTTTCGCCTGGAGCGGCGAGCTGGACAAGATCTGGCCGACGTTGATCCTCGCCACGACCTCCGCCGCGATGGGACAGGAGACCACCGTCTTCTTTACCTTCTGGGGACTCTTCCCGCTGGTAAAGAACGACGTCCGGATCACCGGCGAGAACTGGATGCAGAAGATGATGTCGATGATGAATCGCGGCGGCATCGATCACCTGAAGCTCTCCAAGATGAACTTCGTGGGCGCCGGCCCGGCCATGATGCGCAGCCTGGCGAAGAGCCACAAGGTGGCCAGCCCCGCCGAACTGCTGGCGCTGGCGAAGGAGATGGGCGTCAAGTTGATCCCCTGCCAGATGACGATGGACCTGCTCGGCTTGACCCGCGCGGACCTGATCGACGGGCTCGAGGAGCCCGCCGGGGCGACGACCGCGTTGCTGGCCGCCCAGGGGGCGTCGACGCTCTTTATCTAAACACCAGCTCCCTCCCCCGCTCGCGGGGGAGGGCCGCCCTACTTCCCTCCCCCGCTGGCGGGGAAGGAAAGGCTGGGGGCAGGTCCTGCCGGCGGCGGGCCGCCTGGCCCTCGCCACACACACCGTTTGGGCGAAGACTCGTAACAGCCGAAAACTTGTGAGGTGAAGAAAGATGTTTGATCGCATTCTCATCGCCGTCGATGGTTCCCCCTACTCCGAACCGGCCGTCGCCTCGACGATCGAACTTGCGAGGAAGTTCCAGAGCCAGGTCTTTGTGCTCCACGTCCGTGAGCACGAGTACGGCCGGGCCGGAGCCTTTCCACTGGAAACGCCGCAGGACGCGGTCGAGTTGGTGGCTGCCACCGTCAAGACGCTTCGGGCCGCCGGCATCACGGTGGTCGGTGAGACGCGCGGCATCCGCGCCGGGCACGTCGCCAAAGAAGTCGTCGATACCGCGAGGGCGCAGCGCTCGGAGCTGATCGTCATGGGCTCGCGGGGTCTCTCCGACATGGCGGGCCTATTCGTCGGCAGCGTGACGCATAAGGTCTTGCAGCTGGCGCATATCCCCGTGCTGGTCGTCCGGCCGCCGGAGTCGCCGGTCAAGACCCGGGAGCCGGCGGGCGCCGCGACCACAGCACCGAGGACCTGATCCAGTCGAGGCGGCTACCATTCAGGCGGTGAGCAGGGTTGGGTCGGACGTCTCGCGAGCCCCGACGCTCGAGACTGACGTCGTCCTGCGAGATGGGTCGACCGTGCACGTGCGGCCGACCCGTCCCGGCGACGAGCCGGCGATCCTCGCCTTCCTCGGTGGGCTGTCTGACGAGTCGCGCTATTTTCGCTTCTTCTCTGGCGCGCCGAACCTGAAGGAAGCGGCGCGCCGGGCGGCGATCTCCGATATGCACGAGCGGTGCAACCTCGTCGCCCTCCTCGGCGCCGAGCCCGTCATC
>DASWBA010000037.1:0-12153 GCA_036390825.1 Candidatus Dormiibacterota bacterium | reverse complement strand
ATCCTGGAAACGCTGTCGGCCGCGGCCGTCGACGCGATGTACGCCGTAGCACCTGGAGCCGGCGAGAGCTAACCCGTGGGAGAGCCCTGGATCCTTGCGATCGATCTGGGGACCGGGGGACCGAAGATCGGTGCGGTTTCGCTACGCGGGGAGATCACGGCGCACGCCTTTTATCCGGTCCAGACACGGTTCTCCGATGATGGCGGCGCGGTGCAGGACCCGCATGAGTGGTGGCGCGGTGTCCAGCGCGGCATTGGCGATGTGCTGGCGGCCGGGGCGGTGCCCCGCGACCTTGTCGGAGTGGGCATTACCGGACAGTGGGGCTCCACCGTCCCGATCGACGCCGACGGTCAGCCGGCGGGCGACTGCCTGCTCTGGTCGGACACGCGTGGGGCGCGCTTCTCGGCCGCCGCGGTGGGCGGCCCGCTACAACTATTTGGCTACTCGCCCGGCAACCTGGTGCGCTGGCTGCAGATCACGGGCGGTGCGCCGTCGCCTCACGGCGGCGATCCACTCGGCCACAGCCTCCATCTTCGCAACCGCGAACCCGAGGTCTATCAACGGGCGCAGACCTTCCTCGAGCCGCTGGACTACCTCGGGATGCGCTTCACCGGGCGCCGGGCGGCCACCCCGGCCTCGATGATTCTCTCTTGGCTCACGGACAACCGGCGGCGCGCTCCGCTGCGCTACGTGCCGGAGTTGCTCCGGCGATCTGGTCGGGAGGCGGCGAAGCTGCCTGAGCTGCTCCCGACGGGGTGCGTGCTGGGCCCGATCACGCCGAACGTGGCTGACGAGCTCGGAGTCCCCGCGGGCATCCCGGTGGTCGCAGGCATCCCGGACCTGCACAGCGCCGTCATCGGGTCAGGGGCGGTCGCGCCGTTCGAAGGCCACCTGACCATCAGCACGAGCGCGTGGATCGCGTGCGAAGTTCCCTTCAAGCGCACCGACGTGCTTCACCAGCTGGCCTCCGTCCCCGGGCTCCGGCCGGGCGCCTATCTGGTGGCGAACAATCACGAGACGGCCGGGCTCTGCCTGCAGTGGCTGCGTGATTCGGTGATCAGCCCACATGACACGCTGACGGAGGGTCCAACGCCGGACTATGCCAGACTGACTCGTCTCGCGGAGAGCGTGCCGGCGGGCTCCGGGGGCGTGATCTTCACGCCATGGCTGAACGGCGAACGCAGCCCCATCGAGGACCGAACGTTGCGCGCCGCGTTCGTGAACCTCTCGATGACGACCCAACGCCCCCACCTCGTGCGAGCCGTGCTCGAGGGAGTGGCCTTCAACGCGAGATGGCTCCTGGACGCGGTTGAGCGGTTCGTGCGCCGACCGCTCCCCACCCTCCGGATCCTGGGCGGCGGTGCGAGCTCTGATCTCTGGTGCCGGATCCACGCCGACGCGCTCGGCCGCCGCATCGAGCGCGTTGACGATCCCATGTACACGAACCTTCGCGGTGCGGGCCTGTTCGCCGCGATCTCGCTCGGCCGTCTGCGGCTCGAGGAGGTGCCGGGCCTGGTCCGGGTGCGGGACACCTTCGAGCCGGACTCCGCGGCGCGCACGGTGTATGAGCCGATGTATCGGGAGTACAAGCACCTCTACGGCAAGCTGCACGGTGTCTATGCCAAGCTGAACGCGCGCCGATGAGGAGCAGCCCGGCGAACCGATGGGCGATCCTCGGCAGCTACTCCCTGCTGGCCGCCTGCACCCAACTGCTCTGGCTGAGCTTCGCGCCGGTCGATACCAGGACGGCCTCGGTGATGCGCGTCGACGTCGGCTCGGTCGGCGACCTTGCCGCCGTCTTTCCGCTCGTCTACGTCTTGTTGGCGCTGCCCACCGGGCGATGGCTTGACGCTCGATTCGGCCAGGCCCTTGGGGTGGGAGCGGTGCTGACGGGTGGCGGCGGCCTCCTCCGCCTAGTCGCCCCGACCTCCTTTGGCGTGCAGCTGATCGGGCAAGTCATCATCGCCGCGGGGCAGCCGCTGGTCCTTAACAGCATCACGAAAGTGGCCGCCCGTTACTTCCCCGAGCGCGAACGGGCGTCGGCGATCTCGGTGGGGACCGTTGCGCTGTTCGTCGGGATCCTGGCGGCGGTCCTTATGGGTGGAGTGCTGTTCGACGCCGGCGGGCTGCCCCTCCTGCTCGCCGTGCAGGCTGTCCCGGCCGCCATCGGCGCCGTGCTGATGGTGCTAGCTCTGCGGATCCGGCCGGCCTACCCCGATGACCCCTCCGCCGCGGTGAGCCTGCGCTGGCTCACCACGGATCGGTTCATGTGGACCCTCGCCGCGCTGGTGTTCATCGGAATGGGGACCTATAACGCCGTTGCCACCTGGCTGCAGCCGATCCTTGCTCACTTCGGCGAGGGGGGCGCCGCCGGCGGCCTGATCGCAGTGATGACCTTCGCCGGGGTGATCGGGGCAGCCGTGCTGCCTCCGGCCGTTGCCGCCCGGGACCGCCGGCGCTCCCTGCTGATTGCGGCCCTGGCCGTATCGGCCGTCGTGTTCGCCGCCATCGCGCTCCGCGATGGTGTCGTCTGGGTGGGAGCCTGGCTCTTCGTGCAGGGGTTTGTCCTGATGGCCAGCCTGCCCGTGGTGCTCGACTGGTCGGAGATCCATGTCGGGCCCGAGCGGCAGGGGACCGCCGCAGGGTTTCTGTTCATGGCAGGAAACCTCGGCGGCCTGGTGCTGGTGCTGGTGGTGCAGCCGCTCATCGGGGACACGCGCCTACCTTTTGTGGCGCTGGCAGTCGCTGCGCTGGTCGGGCTCCCGCTTGCCTTTCGGCTGCCCGCACGGGCGAGCCCGTAGGCTTCGGATCGACCGATGAGCGCGACACAAGGGCCCGGAGATCGCTCCGACCCACAGGTCCATAATTTTCAAACTTTCAGACACTAACCGAGTGGCTAGTCGCGCTCGATTGCGCGCGCATCGAACGGCCGCAAGAAAAGTGACGGGTGATAAGGGAGGAAGGCCGGTGAGGTCGGCACGAGCGTCGTCGGGCTGGAGCCGAACATATTTCTGGCAGTGCCGTATCGTCCGGCTAGGAAATGCCGTCGCCATCAGTGAAGGGGGCCTGGCCGGCGGGAGGCAGCGTCGTGAGGCCCTCAACATCCACGACTTTGGCACGGCTGCGGTGCCCCGCGACGAGTCGGACTGCCGAGCGCGGGACATTGAGCCACTCGGCGATCGCGCTGATCAGTGCCCGGTTGGCGGCGCCCACTGCGGCGGGCTCCGTGACCCAGGCTTCAAGCGTCTGGCCGTCCCAGCGGAGCTGCCGGCGGCTGGAACGGGGATGGGCCCGAACGGTAAACCTGGCCACAATTTGCAACGAGCACCAGCATAGCCAAACAGCCGTTCGTCAGCCCGACCGGGCAGCGAGCACTCCCGCGTCAGTGGTCAGCGAGAACTTCTTTCTCGCGTCGCCTCATCGATAATCTCCGGCAAGTTCAAAAACGAGAAGTGGACGTCTCTGCATCCACTCCCGTGCGGTGAGACGGCAGGAAGCTGTGAGACTACGCGCTGCGTTTCGCCGAGACGCCGCCGCCCTCGGCCGGAGCCTCCTCAGTGCCGGCTTCGCCGGTCATGGACCGAAGCTCGACCACGTGACTGTCGAAGATTCGTCGCGCGACGTCAAGGACATCGTTGACGAGAGGGTCGCGAAGGCGGTAATAGATGATGTTGCCGACCTTGCGCGTGTCCACAAGGTTCTTCATCCGCAGGATCGCCAGCTGCTGTGACACGGTTGAACCTTCGCTAGCGATCCCCTGTTGGAGTTCGCCAACGCTCTTCTCACCGTTGCGTAGCAACTCAAGAATCCGGATCCTGGTCGGATGCGCCAGGGCCTTGAAGAACTCAGCTTTGAATCGTTGTAACGACTGGTTCACACCGTCATCCGGCAGTGTACAAATTCGACCGATTTATCGTATCTTTAAAGATGCAAAGAATCAAATATTGCCCGGAGGCGTGCATCCGATGATCCAGGGCGTTCATGCCGAAACGAGCGCCATTGTCGACTTCAAGCGGGCGGCCACACTGTTCCAGTTGACCGGCTGGACTTGGCTCGGCCTGCCTGGTCAGTTCTCCACTCGGCGCGTTCACCTCCGCGGGACACCACCCCGCGATTGCCGCCTGCGCGTGACCCGAGCCCAAACGCTGAGACAAGGCCTCGTTTGTACAGTTCACCTCGAATCGGCCGAGGGAGCGCCCGGGTATCCGCTGATCCGCGGTGAGGTGACCCTGACCCCAGCGCCAAACGGCCCGGCGAGCCGCTCCATGCTGTCCTTCCACGGCTTGACCGCCCGCAATCTCGCCAACGCGGCCGGCCCCGCTTCGGCCGACTCCTCCCGCCACCTGGCGAACGCCTACGCCCGGTCGCTCCTGGTGCAGGTGGCCGACAGCCTGGAGCGCGAGGGAGCCAAGCTCACCGTCGTCTGAGGCGGCCCACGGAGTTGGCCAGCGGACGGCTCTCAAAGCCACCGTCGACCGGTGGGGGCCCGCGGCCCCACGCTAGCAGGCTGCGTCGAGATCGGGAATAAGGAGCAGAAGATTCCCTCCGTCGCAGTTAGCCGACAATCTGGCGTAGCGCAAACAGTACGTTCGCCGGTCGCTCGGCTAGCCGTCGCATGTACCAGGCATACCAACCTGGCCCGTAAGCGATTAGGTCACGCACGGGGTAGCCCTCGGCGGCAAGACGCCGCTGTTGATCGACGCGAATGCCATAAAGCATCTGGACCTCGAACGCGTCGTGACCGAGGCCGAGTGCGGTTGCGCGGGTGGCAATCTGGTTGATGAGCCTCAGGTCGTGGGTGCCCAGGCCAATGCGAACCCTTCGGCCAGCAGCTGTCGCCTCGAGCAGCGCAACGGCGATGGCGCCGTAGTTGGCGTCGACCGCCTTGCGGGAACGGTAGGCGATCGTGGCGGGCTCGTCGTAAGCGCCTTTGACCAGGCGGATCGAAGGCTCGACCAGCAGAAGGCGCTGGACATCGGCTGCCGTGCGCCGCAGGTAGGCCTGCAGGCACAGCCCAACGTTGGCGTGGCGGGCCTTGAGCCGCTCATAGAGGGCTATCGTCCGGTCCGTGTAGCGGCTACCCTCCATGTCGATCCAGACCGTACCGCCGTCGCGAGCCGCATGCTGCACCAGGCGCCCCATGTGCTCTTCAGTGCGGGTTTCGTCCAAATCGAAGCCCAGTTGGGTCAACTTGACCGACAGCTCTCCCGGGATGCCTTGCACACGGAGCTGGTCAAGGAGTTCGAGGTAATGCTCGGCGACCGCGTCAGCCTCAACTATTTCGACGAGGTTCTCACCGAGACGCGTGAAGAGCGTTTTAATGCCCTCATTGCGGAAGCGGACCGCCTCCCGCAGCGCCGCCCCGACGTCCTCGCCGGGCATGAAGCGATGCAATGCCCGGGTGACGAACGGCAGTCGCGGAATCCGCTCGCGTAGCCAGGCATTGCGGGCCATCCACAGTAGCAAGCGGCGCATGCGCTCCCTAGCCGTTCCCTGAAGTTACAGCCTTTACGGCAGTGAGCGGATCATACCGCCATCGACCGGCACCATCACCCCGTTTACGAACGACGCAGCTGGCAACAAAGAAAGGTCGCAGTTGAGTCGACCGACTTCGCCCTGGTCGGCATAGCGCGTGAGCGGAATGCGGGCAATTGACTCTCCGCGCACCTGGTCGAGACGGAGGACTCGTCTCGCTGCCGGTCTGGGGCGGGCTGCACCACGTCGATGCTCGGGCTGCCTGACGGCTCTTGGCCGTTTGGCCCTCTCCGCTATCGGGAAGGACTTTTCCCTCCGACAGGCGCCGTCGAGCGAGCTTGACTACATGCTCCACACCCCGGTCATAATCCAGCCGGTCGCCATTCCCAGATTCCAGCCGGCGGCCGAGACTCAGGACTTCGGGATTTCTTTCTTCGGATCGACAAAGGGCCGCGGGACGACGGTGGCCTCGCGCTCGCCCCAGGGGGTGGCTACTGTCAGCAAGGTTCCGAGCTTGCCATCCGCCGTCGGGAGCATTGCGTAGCCGATGTTGCGCTTCAGCCGGGGCGAATGGATCGCCGACGTGACGTGGCCGACGGGTTTTCCATCTCGCCGGACCGGCCACTTCGTATCATTGAACTCGATCGGATCGCCCGCGATCTCGATCCCGACCAGCTTGCGAGTGACCCCGCCGTCCTTGATTCGGCGCAGCGCCTTCTGGCCGATGAAGCCGCCCGGCTTGTCGATGTCGACCAGCCAGCCGAGCCCGACCTCGTACGGGTTGTCGGCGAGCGTCATGTCGGCGCCGTAGTTGAGGATGCCAGCCTCGATCCGGCGCATATCGGATGGACCGGTCGGCCGGAGATTGTAGGGTTTGCCCGCCTGCATGACTCGGTCCCACAGCTCGAGCCCGCGGCGGCCGTCTCGCAGGTAAAGCTCATATCCCACCTCACCGGTCCAGCCGGTGCGGGTGGCGACCAGCGGAATGTCGGCCAGGGTGGTCTCGGCGAACGCGTAATAGGGCATGGCCGCGACCCGCTCGCCGAGTAGGTCCTGGATCAGCGGTTTGGACTTCGGTCCCTGCACCTGGAGCGGCCACACGTCCGGTTCCTGAATCTCCACCCGGAGCCCGGCGTGCACGGCGATGCCTTTCGCCCAGAGTAGGACGTCGCTGTCCGCCAGGGAGAGCCAGAAGCGATCCTTCGCCAGGCGGAGGAGCACCGGATCATTGATGATGCCGCCGTCCGCCGCCACGATTAGGACGTACTTTCCCTGGCCGACCTCGCAGGAGGAAAGATCGCGGGGTGTGAGCTGCTGCGCGAAGGCGAAGGCATCTGGACCGGCGATCTCGACCTGGCGTTCCACGCCCACGTCCCAGAGGGCGACCTCATTGAGCAGGTGCCAGTACTCGGCGACCGGGTCATCGTAGTGGCTGGGCAGGAAGGTGTGGTTGTAGACGGTATACGCCCAGCATCCCGCCTTGAGCGTGGCCTCGAAATAGGGGGAGCGGCGCAACCGCGCACCCCGCTGGATCTGCCGCATGTCGAACGGGCTTGCGACCGCCCCACTCCCCCTCGGGCTTGTGCCTGACACGATGCGATCAGCCTATATAGGCGAGCCGGTTCGGTCAATCTCCATTTGATGGTCTTATCTCGATCGCCCCCATCGCAGCCTCCCGCGCATTGCCATTTGCGCCGAGGCAAATCTTCACTCCCATCCGCTCCAGCATGTGCACCATCGGCATACCCATATGGTTCGCCACAACTGCGTCGACGTGGTGTTCCTTGAGGAAACGAGCCACCCGGGCATGGTGTGAGCCCTCGGTTCCCGCATCATGGAGGGCGTGCCACCCCACGGCGTACTCTTGCCAGGCCCCGATCCCGTCGCCGGTTACCGCCGTGATTGCCACCCGATCGGCGCGACCCCAAGCGGGGTCGATTAGTCCATCGGTCGTGACGGGAACACAGACCACCATTCGAAGCCGAAGCTTACTCCACGGCCTCGAGGGCGGCACAAGTCGGGACGCAACCGCTGCACCTCCCGCGCGGCGTAACCCTTATGGCGTCCAGTGAAGGCGACGAGAGTACGCCGCCCGGAGGCGATCCGACCGGCGACTAACTTCAGTCGACATCGAGGGGTGGCCATGCGGGCCACCCATCAATCGTTACGAGCTGGTTTAGATGCCTAGCGACAGGTGCTGCGTGGCGCGTTGGCGTCCGCGATCATACCGCAGCCGCCATCCCGAGACCGGCTAACGTCGCACGCCACGTCCTCACACCGCGAACCATCGATTCCCCTCCTACGGCGTTTGAGATGACCGCTAGCCCACCACAAAGGTGCCGTACATCACCCCCGGATGGATGTCGCAGCGGAAGTAGTACGTGCCAGACTTGAGCGCCGGGACCTTGTAGGTAATGGTGGCTGGTCCGGAGACCAGCTCGCCAACGAACAGGCTGCTCACCGCATTAGCGTCCGTATAGATTGCCACGTTGTGCGGCACTCCCGGATCCTGGTTCGCGAACACGATCTCGAAAGGCGCAGCCCATCGATCTCAAGGGATCCCGAGACGGTCGCGGCATTTCTAGCCGACTGCAGTGATTCTCAGGAAGTGCCGCGACCCTCAGGCGACCTGTCCGGTGGTAACCGCCACTATGGTGCCCGCATAAGCAGGAAACCTCGGGCCTCGTAGCTCGGCGGCCACCAGGTGTGGTGGCGGAGCGGGCGAGATTCGAACTCGCGAACGGGGTACGCCCGTTACGGCATTTCCAGTGCCGCGCCCTCGACCAGACTAGGCGACCGCTCCGCAGCGAGTCGATTCTATCCGCCGTCCCGTCTCCCCGAACGTCGTCCTTTGCCGGACGGCCGACCTTCGAGATTGAAGGCCGCGTTGATCACCGAGAGGTGCGTCAGCGCCTGCGGAAAGTTGCCCAACAGCTCCCCTGTGTCTGGATCGAATTCCTCGGCAAAGAGCCCGAGGTCGTTCGCGGTTTCGGTGACGCGGCTGAAGAGCGCCTCCGCCTCGTCGATTCGGCCCATCTGGGCCAACACGTTGACCAGCCACAGGGTGCAAATGATGAACACGCCCTCCGGCTGATGAAACTCCGACTTCTCCGGGATGTAGCGATAAAGGAAGCCCTTGTTGGTCAGCTTCTCCTGGAGCACCTTGACCGTCGACACCATCCGCGGATCGGTGACCGGGAGCATCTCGTACATCGCCACCGCCAGCGCGGCGGCATCGAGGTCCTTTGAGCCCAGCGCCTGGGTGAAGGCGCCGATCTCGGCGTTGTAGCCGAGCTCGAGGACCTGGCGCTTGATCAGATCTCGAGTTCGTCTCACCGCGGCTATGCGCACTTTTCCCATCCGCAAGGGCCGGTCGAGCTTCAGGGCCCGGTCGAGCCCAACCCAGAGCAGCACCTGGGAATAGAGGTAGCGCCGTGGTCGTCGGCGCGATTCCCAGATGCCGGAATCTTCGAGCTGCCAGTGCTCGAGGATGTAATCCACCACCTGGAGCAGGATCGCCCGCCGCGGCTTGGGCAGGTGCTTCCTCGATTGCCAGGCCGTGTAGGCGGTTTGGATCAGCTCGCCGTAGATATCGAGCTGCAGTTGCTCGGCGGCGGCGTTGCCGATGCGAACGGGCTTTGATCCGCGGTATCCCTCCAGGTCATCGAGGACGTACTCGGGCACACGGTCCTCGCCGTCGACGGTGTACATGATCTGAAAGTGTTTGGGGTGGCGATCGTGCGCCAGGCGGACCCAGCGCAGGAAGCCATCCACCTCGTCTTTGAACCCCAGCTGGTGGAGCGCGTTGACCAGGTCGGCCGTGTCGCGGATCCACGTATAGCGATAGTCCCAGTTGAGCGAGCCACCGACGCGCTCGGGCAATGATGTGGTGGGCGCCGCGACGAAGGCGCCGGTTGGCAGGTACTGCATCAGCTTCAGCGCCAAGGCCGATCGATGTAACGGCTCGTCGAACCGCCCACGATAGGTCGACGACCGAATCCAGGCGACCCAGTAGTCGTCGGTCTGATGGAGGTAGGTGTGCGCCTCCTCCACCGAGATCGGCCTCGGTGGCCGGCGACCCCGGTCCATGTAATGGAGCAGCACCGCGGCGCGGTGCCCCGGCATCACCCGCCCGGTGACGACGGCTGCGCCCTCGGCAAGCTCGAGCCTCGCGTCGTTCGGGTGCTGAAGGAAGACCGTGCTGCCGGCGCCCTCCGCCATCAGCATGCAGGGGCGGATCAGCGTCAGCACCGGCGCCTGGCGACCGTAGTCGAATCGTGGCTTGAAGGTGAGTCGCCACTCGGTCGAGCCCGCAATCGGTTGCATCATGCGGATCAAGCGCAGCGACTCGGGTGGTGCCACGCGCTTGTTCTTGACCGCGATCGGCATCCAGTCAACCACCCGCATCCGCGCATGGTCGCTGCTCCAAACGGTCTGGATCACATTGGAGTCGCGGCGGTACTGCCGGTAGGCGAGCGCTTCGCCGGGCGGGCACAACTGAAGGTAACCCCCGTTCTCCCAATCCAGCAACCGGCCGAAGATCCACGGACTATCGAAGCGGGGCAGGCACATCCAGTCGATGGAGCCTTGCTTGCTGACCAGCGCGGCGGAGCGCAGGTCGCCGATCATCCCGTAATCGCCGATCGGCGGGTACCTGCGGTCCGGAATGCTCACTTGCGGTTGCGGATCTGGCGCGGACCGCGCACGTCTGGTGGCTGGCTGCGCACCCAAACATTGAGCAGCACGATCGCCCACATCCGGTAGGGGCGCCACGACTCAGCGCGCTGCAACACCGCGGCGCGATCTGGGCGATCAGCCAACCGGTAGAGCAACTGGATCGCTCGCGGGGTGAGGTCATCACCGGTAACGGCATCGACGAGGCCGGCGCCACGCATCAGGATCCCCTGGGCGAAGAACTCGCCGATCCCAGGCAAGGTGCGCAGTTGCTGGAGGGCCTCCGGCTCGGGTAGCGACCGCAGCCGCTCCCGGTCGAGCATTCCTTCCAAAGCGGCTCGTGCCACCCGGTGGAGACGCTCGATTTTGATGGGGGCGACGCCTGGAAAACTCTCGAGCCGCAAGAGCGCACGCGGCTCGGGAAAAGCCGTGAAGACGGCACCATCGACATCGATGGTTGCGCCCGCCTCCTCCCCCATCCGCTGCCGGATGCGCCGTGTCTGGAGGATCGTGATGCGGTGCCCGATGACGAAGGCACACGCGGCTTCGTAGGGCGAATGGAAGAGCACCGGTCGCAGGTTGTGGTACTCGGCTTGCAGTCGGCCGATGACCGCGTCGCGGCGTCCGACGTCCACAAAGCCCGCGCCATCGACATCGAGCGAGACCGTAGCCAGCGCCTGCTGCCAGGCTCGTTCCGCGTCGATATCACTGACGCCGTGGACTTCGCCGACGACCACCTCGCCGCGCTGGCGCATGACGACCGCGGCCGAGCTGTTCCAGCCCTCGACCGGAAACGCCATGACGATCGCATCCCCCAACTTGGGCCATCCAGCGAAGTGCCTGGCCTCCGTTTCAAGATCGAACGGTCCGCGCACGGCCCTTTCGAAAAGCGTCTCGCTCATTCGATTCGAGGCCGGCGAACCTACGACTTGGCCGAAACCGACGGGATATGGAATCGGTGCCAGAGTACGAGGGCGACGGTGATGCCGAGGATCAATGCAAGCAAGACAGTCATCTCCGTACCTTGCTTGGCCCAACTGAACTGGGCGCCGTTTGTCGCCAGCTGTGCGGTAAGCAGCAAGAGGCGGCGGACGCCGGCAATGAGCGCAACGATGAGAAACGGTTCGACCACGAGCGTTCGTTCCTGGATGGTGACCCGGACTGTATGGAGCAGCTCGGCGATGATGAAGAGGATGAGCCCGTTGTCGAGAAGGTCGGTTACCACAGTGACCGCCTTGAAGTTCTGCTGGATGTCGCCGGCCAACTTGGCGATCGAGCCCCACAGCGCGAAGGCGCCGGCGACCACGAGCAAGATCGCCACGACGATGTAGATGCCGTCTTCGATCTGGTCGATGGCCTTAGCCGCCAGGTCGTGCGTACGGTTACGAGGGCTCTTCAGCGGGTAGCCGTCTTGTTTCCCCATCGGCTCGCCGCTTCCATCCTATGCCAGCCCCGGACGCCCGGCCAAGTTAGGCGGCACTGGGAAAATTAAGACAGGCGTTTTTGCAGGAGCGCGCGCTCGGCTGGATTGGCCGTCAGCTCCAAGGCCCGCCGCAGCGCGGCTCGCGCCTCCAGCTCGCGTCCGAGATCGCGGAGCAGCTCGGCGCGCGTCGCGTGGAACAGGTAGTAGCCATCGAGCGCTTCGGCCAGGCGGTCCACATCAGGCAGCGCGGCCGCGGCGTCGTCACGGTAACGGCGTGCGATGGCACGGTTGAGCTCCACCACCGGCGACGGCACCTGTTCGAGCAGCGCATCGTAAAGCGCGACGATTTGCCGCCAGTCGGTGTCTCCCCACGTTCGCGCTTCGGCGTGGCAGGCGGCAATCGCCGCCTGGAGCTGGTACGGTCCGGACCGCTGCATGATCGCTGCCCGCTCCAAGAGGTGGGTCGCCGAGGCGATGCGTTCCTGGTCCCAGAGGCTACGGTCCTGGTCCTGTAAGAGGACGAGGTTGCCGGCGTCGTCGAATCGGCCTCGGGCGCGGGCGAGATGCAGTCGCATCAGGGC
>DASWBA010000036.1:0-3158 GCA_036390825.1 Candidatus Dormiibacterota bacterium | reverse complement strand
GTCGGCGGCGATGAACCCAAATCCGCGGTCGGAAACGATTTTCTTTACGGTGCCTTTTGGCATTGCCGTTCTCCTCCTCTCGAACACCGAATGGAACGCATCGGCCCTGTTCGAGAGAGAAGAATGCCGGCCGCACGCGAGATCGCTCGAAGGCCGAGCAACCGCGCCGTAGGTTATCACACCGGTCAGGTAGGCTGCATCGGTGATCTCGCCACCCAGCGTCGCCGGAGGGGGTTACCGGCGGTCGGTGGCGAGTTTGAGCCCGAGACCGACCAGGGCCAGGCCGGTCACGGCCTCGAGCCCCCGGCGAACTCGGTCGCGCCGCAAAAAATCGCCGACTCGGGCGACGACCACGGCGTAGAGGGTCAGCCAGCTCACGGTGATCGCGCAGAAGATCAGCCCCAGCAGCAGCAAGCGCTCGAACGACGCCTGGCCGCGATCGATGAACTGCGGCAGCAGGCTCAAAAAGAAGACGACGATCTTGGGGTTGCTCAGGTTGCTGAGCAGGCCCTGCCGGTAGGCGACGCCCCGCTTGAGGCGAGCCGAGACGTGGCCCGCGGCGAGCTCGCGGAGATCACCCTTAGTGAACAGGGCGGCTCGTAGCGCCTGGAGCCCGAGGAAGACGAGGTAGGCCGCGCCGGCCAGCCGGACCGCGAGGAAGAGCGGCTGCGACGCCACCAGCAGGGCGGCAAGCCCCGCGCTGCTGGCTACCGTCCAGGTCGCCAGCCCGGTGACGACGCCGAAGGCGGTCGCGATGCCGCCGCCGCGTCCGCCGACCAGGGTGTTGCGGATGGTGAGCGCGGTGTCCGGGCCAGGCGAGAGGATGACGAAGAGCGAGACGCCCAGGAAGGCCGCGAAGTTGATGCCCACGATAGCGGAAGAATAGATGATGAAAAGAGAAAGCCCCGCGCACGGCGCGGGGCTCTAGCGGTTCGGTCGTTAGACCTTAGCCCTCCAACTGAACGTTGGTGGCGCGAGGACCCTTGGGGCTCGGCTCAGTAACGAAACTGACCTTGGCTCCGGTATCCAGCCGATCGAAATCGATCGTGCCGCTGCGGTGGAAGAAGTAGTCGTTGCCGTCTTCGGCGGTGATAAACCCGAATCCGCGCTCGGCGACGAGCTTCTTGATGGTTCCAGACATATTGTGGACCTCCTTTCCCGAACGTACTGCCTCGCGCTGACGAGGCCTGTTCGAGCGGGGCCCACGGCGAGCGCACTCGCATTGAGTGCACCCTCAGGTTTACCCAGACTCGAGCTGGTCCAAACGGCCTGCCTATAGGGTGCTTCTGCTCGGCTCGGTTACCGACTGGTGACCGTGGGGCGGAAAGGAACGCCTTCACACAATCGTCACACCGGCGGAGCCACGTCCCTAGATGCCACTCCCTCGCCATGTTTTCCTGGGCGCCATTGCGGTCGCGGCGGCCGCCGTCGGCAGCGCGCTCGCCTGGGACGTCTTCCAATATGGCGGCGCGACCGCCACCAAGGCCGCCGACGACGTCTACTCGAGTGCCGTGCCGCTGGCCGCCGCCCTGATGTGTGGGCTCGCGAGCCGGGCCAGCCAGGGTCGTGCGCGCCTCAGCTGGGCGCTGCTGGCGGTGTCGGCCTTCGTCTGGGGGCTGGGCAGCGTCACCTGGTACTACTTCGACGTCGTCGCCGGGCAGCCGGTGCCCTTTCCCTCGCTCGCGGATGCCGGCTTCCTGCTGGCCGTGCCCTTTGCGATCGCCGGCCTGATGCTCTACTCGAGCGCGTCGTCCCGCACCACCTCACAGCTACGCACCCTGCTCGACGGATCGATCATCGCCGGCGCCCTGCTGTTCGTCAGCTGGGCGACCGTCCTGGGGCCCAGCTACAGCCATGCGACAGGCGGCGGCATGGAGAAGGCGGTCGGGCTCGCCTACCCGATCACCGACATCGTCATGGGATCGATCGTGCTGTTGCTGCTGCCGCGCGCGTCGCGCCGGAGCAGGGTCGCGCTCCTGCTGGTCGGTGGTGGCATTCTGGCGAACACCGTCTCCGACAGCGTGTTCACCTATTTGCAACTGGCCAACAGCTACAGCGGGATCAGCAACGCGGTCGACGCCGGCTGGGTGCTGGGCTACGCGATGGTCGGCCTGGGCGCCCTGTGGGCGGCGATCCATCCGTCGACGCTGCGCCAGGACGACGAACGCATCACCCGGGTCGACGCCTTCATGCCCTACGGCCTGGTCGCGGTCGCCGGCGTGGTGGCGGTGACCGCGATCATCCGCAACGGGACGCTGGAGCAGTTCCTGCTCTGGAATGGGCTGCTGATTGTCGTCCTCCTCGTCGTCCGCCAGCTCCTCACCATCATGGAAGACCTGGCGCTGAACCACACCCTCGAGGCACGGGTCGAGCGTCGCACGGCCGAGCTCGGCGAGCGTGAAGAGCGGTTTCGCGCTCTCGTCCAGAACTCATCGGACGCCATCACCATCACCGACACCGAGCTGCGCATCGTGTACCAGAGCCCATCGATCGAGCGGGTCTTCGGCTACCAGCCGGTCGAGGTCGTGAATCGGTTACTCAGCGAGCTCATCCACGAAGACGACCGGTCGGCGATGCGGGCCCTCATCGACAACGTGAGGGTACGTCCGGGAGCGACCGCCCACCTCGACGCTCGCTGGCTGCACCACGACGGGAGCTGGCGGCAATGCGAGATGGCGATCGCCAACCTGCTCGAGGATCCCGCGGTCAAGGGGCTGGTCATCAACACGCGCGATATCACGGATCGGAAGGCCCTCGAGGAGCAGCTGGCGCATCAGGCTTTCCACGATTCCCTGACCGGGATCGCGAACCGCGCCCTGTTCAAAGACCGGCTGCAGCAGAGCCTCGCTCGGGCGGCTCGCCGCCAGGAAAAGCCCGCGATCCTGTTCCTCGACCTGGATGGCTTCAAGACGATCAACGACAGCCTCGGCCATGCCGCCGGTGACGAGCTGCTGGCACTGGTCGCCGGCCGGCTCCGCCCATTCGTGCGAACGGGTGACACCATGGCCCGCCTGGGCGGGGATGAGTTTGCCATCCTGCTCGAAGACACGGAAGAGGTTTCGGCATCGATTCGCGTCGCCGAGCGCATCATCGAGGCGCTGAAAGAGCCCTTTCCGCTGAAACAGCAGGAAGTCTTCATCTCGGCGAGCATCGGCATC